>CABUBS010000115.1 GCA_902489855.1 uncultured Collinsella sp. | reverse complement strand
GGCCGAGACGCACCGTATCGCCGTCGCCGAGGGTACCTGCATATCATCACCACGGCGCAGCGCCTCGCGAACCGAATACTCGGCATCGCTGAACAAGCAGGGGCGCACGCTGCCGTCCGCCGTCAGGCGCAGACGGTTGCAGCTCGCGCAAAAATGGTTGGACATGGCGCTGATGAAACCGACCGTGCCCGCCGCGCCCGGAAAGTGCCAATAGCGCGCAGGGCCCGCGCCGGCAGGGGCGTCGTTGATGTCGAGCGGCTCGAGCTCGCCCAGTCCCGCCGCCGCGGCCCCGGCATTGATGCGCGCCCGCAGCTCGTCGCTCGGCACGGTATCGCTCGCGTCCCACAGCGCCGGATTGAGCGCGGGCGTATGCGGGTCCACGGCGCAATGCGAGCTCGTGTGCTCGTCGCCGATGGGCATGTATTCGATAAAGCGCAGATGGATGGGGCGGTCGACGGTCAGGCGCGCAAGAGCCGCCACATCCTGGTTGAGCCGGCGCACAACAACGCAGTTGACCTTAACGGGCTCAAAGCCCCAAGCCAGCGCCGCGTCGATGCCAGCCATGGTCTGCTCGAGCCGGCCCAGACGCGTGATCTTTCCAAACAGCGTAGGGTCGAGCGTATCGAGCGAAATGTTGACGCGGTTAAGCCCCGCGTCTTTGAGCTGCGGCGCCAGCTTGGGCAGCAGGGCGCCATTGGTGGTAAGCGAGATGTCCTCGATCTGCGGGATCGCGCGGATGTCGCGGATAAGCGGGATGATACGACGGCTGACCAGCGGCTCGCCGCCCGTCAGACGCACGCGGCGAATGCCCTCTCCCGCCACCAAGCGCACAAAGCGGGCAATTTCCTCGGCACTGAGTAACTCGTCGTGCGCGCGGGGCGCCACGCCATCGGCCGGCATGCAGTAAATGCAGCGGAAATTGCACTTGTCGGTAACGGCAATGCGCAGGTAGTTAATGTCGCGGCCAAAGCCGTCATGTTGCACGTGCCCGTCCACGCAACCCCCCTCACGCGGCGTTTTATTCTTCGGAAAACATAATACCGCACGAGAGAATCAAGCCGACACGCGTATGACAGGACAGGCCATTCGAGCAAGACGGGCTTCCCGGGCCCATCCTCAGCATTCAAACCGTCCCAGCATTCGATGCTTTTCCTGATATTGGCAAAAAAGTCGAATGTTGGGACGGTTTAGGTGTTCGCAGGGCTCGGAAGACGAGCCAGACGCCCCTAGAGGCCGCCGTTCCAGTGCCGAATCACGAATTCCCGCAGGTCATTCTGCCGTTTCTGAAACACCTCGCTTCGGTCGCACTTGAGGCCCATAGCGAGCGCAATGGCATTCATCGCCCGATGCAATTGCAGCCGGTTGGCAAACTGGGTCCCGGTGAGGACGATCATCCTAAAGCCCAGCGCGCTCAGCACGGTCATACGCTCCGCGTCCGACGCACTGCGCTGTTTATCGAGATGGTTCGAGCCGTTGTATTCAATCCCCGTACCGCTCGCACGTGCATATACATCGATCTCGAAATACCCGGCCTTAGCGAGATATTTGAATTCGTTGGGAACATCGACCCGATGGTTGAGCTCGACCCTGGTGTACCCCAGCCCGCCCTGGGAACGCTTCGCGACGACCATGATTGCGGTGGCCGTCTCCATGGGCGACCGCGCGCCATCGTGCACACGCCTGAGCACGGCAGCCGCACGTGTAGCCCCCTGACGAGATCGATTCTCGCCGCAATAGGCGATCAGGTCGGCAACGGTATACCTCTGCCCCATCTCGATATAATCGCCTGACGCCAAATGATTCAAATGATATCGGGCGCAGATTTCATACCCATATTCCAGCTGCTCGGGCTCACTCATCCACGAACCTGCCTGGACAAAGCACATGGCCTCATCGACCACCAAGAGACCCTCTGCCACCTCGATAAGATGACCCGAGGGTATGGGCGCCCCAAACACATGGCGTCGGAGACCCGCCGGCCGAGAGCGCTCGAAATCGAAGCCAACCAGCGTGTCAATACAATCGAGCTCCTCATGTGGAATACCAAGTGAGACCAGGTAGTCGGTGACAATCTCGACCGCCGCAGATATTCTCAGTCCCTTGGCATCGAGTCCCAATTTGAGCAGGCCCGTGGTCGACTCCGCCTCGTCGGCAATCGAGTCCTCATCGTATAGGCTGCTTGCTCGCGAGAGCGGCTCGGACGGGCGCGCCACGTTGTGGTACAGCCAAGCAGTCTTATGGGACAGGACGATCGGCAGGTCCATGAGCCCTCCAATTGAGTCGGATAACCAACCTTATTCCCCTGCCCACGGGTCCGCACACCTTCGTGCGCAAGAAAGCGATTCCGCCCGGTCGAGTGGCAGAAAAACCATCACAACATTCGATGCTTTTTCCGATTTTGGCAAAAAGCGTCGAATGTTGTGATGGTTTGAGACGAGGTGAGGAACACGGAGGGGTCAAAGCATCGTGCTCGAACGGGTTAATCCAACTCTTTTAAGCCATGCGCCAGCTGCCAGTACTCGCCGTGCTGGGCAAGGAGCTCCTCGTGGGTGCCACGTTCGATAATGCGACCGTGTTCGAGGACCATGATGGCGTCGGCGTCGCGGACGGTAGACAGGCGGTGCGCGATCATAAACGTGGTGCGGCCACGTATGATGCGGTCCATGCCGCGCTCGATGAGCTTTTCGGTGCGCGTGTCGATGCTCGAAGTGGCCTCGTCCAGGATGAGCACCGGCGGGTCGGCGACGGCCACGCGCGCGATGGCGAGCAGCTGGCGCTGGCCCTGCGACAGGTTGGCACCATCGGCCGTGACCGGCGTGTCGTAGCCTCTAGGCAGGCGGCGGATAAACGAGTCGGCGCAGGCGGCCTCGGCAGCGGCGCGCACCTCCTCGTCGGTCGCGTCGAGCTTGCCAAAGCGGATGTTCTGCGCAATGGTGCCGCTAAACAGGTGCGTATCCTGCAGCACAATGCCCAGCGAGCCGCGCAGACTAGCCTTGGCGATATGCTTGACGTCGATGCCGTCGTACGTGATCTCACCGCCATCGACCTCGTAGAAGCGGTTGATGAGGTTGGTAATGGTCGTCTTTCCGGCACCCGTGGAGCCAACAAACGCGATCTTCTGCCCCGGCTTGGCAAACAGGTTGAGGTCCGCGAGCACACGGGTGCCGGGCACGTAGGAAAAGTCCACGGCATGGAAGCGCACGTCGCCGGCAAGTGGGACCAAGCCGCACGTGAGCTCGGTACCGTCGGCAGCCACCGCGCGGCCCGACTCATCAACAGCAACCATATCATGCAAGTGCCCGTACGCGCCCACGCCCTGACCCTCGGGAATCTTCCACGCCCATGCGGCGTCGCCCGTCTGCACCAGCTCCACGCAGCCCTCGTCCACCTCGGGTTTAAGGTCCATAGCCGCAAACAGGCGCTCGGCACCGGCCAACGCGTTGAGCAAGAAGTTGCCGAGCTGCGTAAACTGGTTGATGGGCATGGCGGCCTGGCGCACAAAGACCAGGTAGCTCGCGAGCGCACCTACGTCGGCGAGCCCCTTGATGCAGAGCATGCCGCCCGCCACGGCGACGATGGCATAGTTGACGTAGCCAATCACGACAGTCATGGGCACCATGGAGTTGGCATAGCTCACGGCGGCGGTGCCGGTGCGGCGAAGCTCGTCGTTGCGGCAGGCAAAGCCGGCGACATTCGCCGCCTCACGGTTAAAGACCTTGATGACCTTTTGACCCGAGACCATCTCTTCGATATATCCGTCCAGGTCGCCAAGCGATACCTGCTGGGCAGCAAAGAAACGCTTAGAGCGCGCGCCCGAGTAGCGCGCATACAGCACAATGGCCGCATCGCACACGAGTGTGATAATCGTGAGCTGCCAGTTAAGGATGATGAGCATAGCCGTGGTGCCCACAACCTGAATGGCGGCCTGAATCACGTTGGCAAAGCTGTTGTTAAGCGCCTCGGAGACGGTGTCGACGTCGTTGGTGAAAAAACTCATGATGTCGCCCGAGCGCGTGCCGTCAAAATAACTGAGCGGCAGCGTCTGGATGTGCGCGAACAGGTCGCGGCGAATATCGGACACCACGTGTTGGGCCGCGCGCACCATGATCTGTGAGTAGCCCAGGGCCGAGAGCACGCCCGCGGCGTAGATGATCGCCGTCAGGATGACCTGCTTGGCGAGCAGTTCCTCCCCGCCCGTGGCCAAACCGTTAACGATGGGGCGCACCATGTAGGTGCCGGCGAGGCTCGCGATGGCAGCAACGGAGGCGAGCACGCCCACCGCGAGCAACGAGAACTTGGCATGCCCCATGTAGGAGAGCAGGCGGCGCACGGTGCGCTTGAGGTCGGCCGGGCGTGCTTGGGCTGCGGTCTTAGGCATGGCGCTCACCCCCTTCCAAGGGCGATCCTCCGGGGACGGAGGAAAACGGATCATTCGCGCAACCATCGTCGCTGCCGTCGCCGGCGTCCGCGTTCCCCGCAAACTCCATCTGCGAGGCGTAAATCTCCTGGTAGATGTTGTCGCCCGCCAGCAGCTCCTCGTGCGTGCCCACGCCGTGGACACGACCGTCGTCCAACACCACAATGCGATCGGCATCCATGACGCTCGCGATACGCTGGGCGATGATGAGCACGGTCGTATCGGAAATCCGAGCGATGTGCTCGCGAATCTTAGCGTCGGTCGCCATATCGACCGCGCTGGTGGAGTCATCAAAAATGAGCACGCGCGGATGCTTGAGCAGCGTGCGCGCGATGCACAGGCGTTGCTTCTGGCCACCCGAAACACCAGCGCCGCCTTGGCCCAACTCGCCGTCCAGCCCGCCGATGCGGTCCAGGAACTCGTCCACACACGCCGCGCGGCAGGCACGCAGCAGCTCCTCGTCGGTGGCATCGGGCGCGCCCCACCGCAGGTTCTCGCGCACGGTGCCCGTAAACAGCACGTTCTTTTGCAGCACAATGCCCACGGCATCGCGCAGGGCAGCCAGGTCGTAGTCGCGCACATCGCGCCCGCCCACGAGCACGGCGCCTTCGGTGGCGTCGTACAGGCGCGCAATCAGCTGCACAAGCGAGCTCTTGCCCGAGCCCGTGCCGCCGAGGATGCCCACCGTCGAGCCGCTCTCGATGCGAAGGTCGATATGCTCGAGCACATCCTCAGCTGCATCCGCGCGGTACTTAAACGACACGTCGCGAAACTCGACACTCCCGTCGGCCACCTCGCATACAGCCGCATCGGCAGCGGGCGCTTGGATAAGCGACCGCTCGTCAATCACCCGCGAGATGCGCTCCACACTGGCAAGTGCGCGCGTGAGCAGCAAAAACACGTTGGATATCATCATGAGCGAGTTCATGATCAGCAGCACGTAGCTCATAAAGCCCGTGAGCGAGCCCACGCCCAGCTCGCCGGCAAGGATCATGCGGCCGCCGATCCACAGAATGGAAAGCGCGGCAACGTACATTGACAGTTGAAACACCGGCAGGTTGAGCACGGCGTTGCCAAAGGTCTTTGTGGCGGTGTGCGCAAGCTCAGCATTGACGGTGTCGAACTTGGCCTGCTCGTGCTCGGCGCGCACGTAGGCTTTGACGGCACGCACGGCGGTGAGGTCTTCCTGCACCACGCCGTTGAGGTGGTCCATCGAGGTCTGGAGTTGGCGGTAGAGCGGACTGACGCGATAGGTGATGACGCCGAGCACGATCGCCAGCACGGGCAGGATGATCGCAAAGACCGTGGCGAGCGGGCGCGACAGCATTAGCGCATAGATAAGGCCGACGATAAGGGTCACAGGGCCGCGCACCATGGGGCGAAAGCCGTTGCCGATGGCGTTTTGGATGACGGTGATGTCGGTGGTCATGCGGGTGACAAGCGAGCTGGCGTCGTAGTTGTCCAGGTTGCCAAAGGCGAGCGTCTGGATCTTGCGATACTCGGTCTCGCGCAGATTGGCGCCCAGACCCGAGGCAACGCGGGCGGATGTGCGGGCATAGCCCAGGCCCAATACCAGCGAAAACGCCGCACACACCAGCATGCACGCGCCTTGTAGCAGCATGTAGTTGACGTCGCCCGTGGGCACGCCCACGTCGATGATGTTGGCCATGATGACCGGGATAAACAGCTCGAGCGCGGTCTCGACCGAGACGAAAATCACGCCGAGAATGGCATCGCGGCGGTATGCCCCCAAGTGGGAAAACAAGATTTTGAGATTGCGCACGCAGGTTCATCCCCCATCAAACGTTGTTCGCAAACGCACGTATTATTGCGCGCCGAGCGGGCGTGTCAAGTGTTCCGAAATCGATTTCTACAAGGCCGGCGCAGGCGCTAAGTCCGCGCGGCGCGTGACCGTATTCAAATGGAAATGATTGAAGGCGCGATTTTTCGCCCCACCGGCAACATAGACCTTGACTCTACAATCGTTGTAGGGTTTTCACTACACTGGTACGTAAACAAACCAAGCCAGAAAGTGCCCGCCCATGGAACACGACCTCACACGCGGCAATGTCCTCAAGACCATCGCGGTCTTCGCCCTGCCCTATATGCTCTCGTACTTTTTGCAGATGCTCTACGGCATGGCTGACCTGTACTTTATCGGACAGTTTAGCGGCGCCGCCGGCATCACCGCCGTGGGCAACGGCGCGCAGACGCTCTATATCATTACCGTGACGCTCGTGGGCCTGGCCATGGGAACGACCGTCATCGTCGGCCACGCCGTGGGTTCGCGCCGC
>CABUBS010000114.1 GCA_902489855.1 uncultured Collinsella sp. | reverse complement strand
CGAACGCACCCGTCACGCACATGCCCATCGCTCACGACGCAGCGGCGGGCGCGGATTCGGGCATTGCAATCAAGAACACGCTCTCGGCCGACGATTTTCGTCGCATGATGAACCAGATGAAGGGCGGAGCGCCGACTAAATCCACGCAAGCTGCGACCCCCGCTTCACCCATGCCAGCACCGACCGTGCCGGCCGAGCAGAATACGGATGGAGCCCCGCTCGCCGCGAACTCAAAATTTACCTTTGAGAACTTTGTCTACGGCCCCGAGAACAGCCATGCCTATCGCTCGGCACTCAAGTTTGCCGCCCTCGCGGACGAGCGCGGCACATGCACATCACTGTTTATCTACGGCAAATCGGGCCTGGGCAAGACGCACCTGCTGCTTGCCATCAAAAACGAGCTCGCCGAGAAGTCGCCCGAGATCAAGGTCAAGTATGCCAACTCCCAGGCATATCTGGACGACCTGATGACCGAGTTCGACCGCCAAAAGAAGAGCAACGCCCCCATCATGCAGGCGTACCACGGCGTGGACGTGCTCATCATCGATGACATCCAAAACATCATCGGCAAGCGCGCGAGCGTGGACTACTTTTTCCAGCTCATGGACGAGTTCATCCGCAACAACAAGAAGGTCGTCATCGCGGCAGACCGCGCCCCCAAGGACCTGAGCATGGACGAGCGCCTGACCAGCCGCTTCAACGCCGGCATGCTCTGCCTGGTCGCAGAGCCCAGCTACGAGATGAAATACAAGATCTTGCAGCGCTATTACGAGAACACCATCGTCGCCGCTCCCGAGGCAGGCGACGACTCACTGTTGGCGGCCTACGGGGGCGACGGCGGGCACCTGACCGATGAGCACTTTAAGCACATGGCAGAGGTGTCGGGCACCAACATCCGCGAACTCGAGAGCTTCTGCGAGCGCTGCGCCGGCGAGGCGGGCGACCGCGAGCGCGAGGGCGGGGAGCTCACCTTTGACGATATCGACGCCATCGCCAGCCAGTACTTCGACACATCGGCCAAAAAGATCAACGTGCAAACGGTTCAGTCCGTCATCGAAGAGCAGTACGGCGTGACGCACGAGGAGCTCATCGGCCCGCGTCGCAACGCCAATATCGCCAAAGCACGCCATATCGCTATCTACCTGGCCATCGAAATGTGCGAGATGACGACCACGGCGGTAGGCGCCGAATTTGGCAACCGCAACCACTCGACCGTCAGCACGAGTTACAAAAAGGTCCAGAAGATGATCCAGGAAGACCGCACCGTCACCGAAGACCTCAAGTCGCTGCGCGATAAAATTACACTACGCTCGTAGGGAAATAGAGACACCTGTTGAAAACTTGTCGAAACCACGGGCATAAGGTGTCTAAAACCCAATCCGCGGTGATGAAAAGTTTTGCGCAGGTTTTGAACGTGGAAAACCACCCCTGTTGCACACAGGTTGCTGTCGATTCTCTTTCTGGGTCTGACCTGCGTCTTTGTGAGTAATCAACAGTTTCGTCAGTGCTATTACTATTATTAAGATATTTATATCTATAGAAAGGTATTAAAAGATGAAGTTCACCGTCAGCCAGAGCTCGCTTACACAAGCCATCGGCGTCGTTATGAAGGGTGTCGCTTCGGCATCCACCCTTCCCATCCTTTCGGGCGTACTCGTTAAGGCGCAGGACGGCATCTTGGAATTCCAGACCTCTAACTACACCATCTCGATTCGTCACCGCATCGCGGCACATGTCGAAGAAGAGGGTGAGATGGTTATCCCCTGCAAGATGCTCTCCAACATTACCAAGACTCTCCCCGACGCTCCGGTCACCTTTGAGCTGTCTGAGCGCCAGGTGCTGATTGGTTGCGAGAAGAGCTCTTTTCGCCTGAACACGCTCGACGCCAACGACTTCCCCGAGTTTCCGGCCTATGCCATCGAGAGCGCTGTTGAGCTTCCGACCGACGTCCTGTCCGAAATGGTCGGCCGCGTGTGGCGCGTTACCTCGACCGACAAGGCCCGCCCCATCCTGGGCGGTGTGCACATGAAGGTCGAGAACAACACCGTGCGCCTGGTGGCGACCGACTCCTTCCGTCTGGCCGTCTGTGACACGCAGGTTGAGACCTCGACCCTCGAGGGTTCCTTTGAGCTCAACGTTCCAGCTGACGCCTTCAATGACGCTCTGAGCATTATGGCCAGCCAGGCCACCATCATGATCGGTGCCACCGACACCCAGGTCGTCTTCGAGGCCGGCAACACCACCTACGTCTCGCGTCGCATCGAGGGCGTGTATCCCAACTACAAGCAGCTCATCCCCGATTCGTGCGTGACGAGCGTCAAGATCGACGTGGCCGCCTTCAACGCCGCCCTCAAGCGCGTGGCGGTCATCGCGAGCGCTAACCCCGCCGTCAAGTTCGAGATCGACGTCGAGAATGGGCAGATGGGCCTGTCCTCCATCTCCAACGACCAGGATCTGGCGCAGGAGACGATCGATGTCGAGGCCGAGGGCGAGTCGGGCACCATCGCCTTCAACTACCACTACATCTTTGGCTGCCTGAACGCCCTGTCCAAGGAGAAGGAGATCACGCTGGAGCTCAAGAGCTACTCGCAGGCGGGCATCTTCAAGTCCTACGACAAGATCAACTACCTGTACCTGGTCATGCCGGTTCGTATCTAGCAGTCGCTCCATGACCATGTTCGCTCGCGATCTTTCCGTCGCGCACTACCGCAGCTTCGATAGTTACCGCCTTGTCCTGGACGATGGCGTGACGGTGCTCGCGGGACCTAACGCGGCGGGAAAGACCAATCTCATAGAGGCACTGCAGCTATTAACGAGCGGTGCCTCATTTAGGCACCCGACCGCTGCCGAGCTGGTGCATGACGGCGTGGGCTCATGTCGGGTCCAGTTGAGGCTCGAGGGCGATGGTCGCGTGCTGGACATGGGACTGAATGTGGAGGATGGCAAACGCTCGTTTAGTCGCAACGGCAAGAAGTGCTCCGCTGCCGGTGTACGCGGCGTGCTGCCAAGCGTGCTGTTTTGCCCGGACCACCTGGACATGGTCAAGCGCGGCGCCAGCGTGCGCCGCGCCGCGCTCGATGACTTTGGCGTACAGCTGAGTGCGCGCTATGCCGATCTGGCAAGTGCCTACGGGCGTTGCGTGACCCAGCGCAATGCCCTTCTCAAGGAGAGCTGGTGCTGTCGCGAGATGCTCGGTGCCTGGAATGAGTCCATCGCCCGCGCTGGATCCGCCTTGCTGGTGCATCGTCTTGCCCTGCTCGATCGCCTGGCGAGTCACGTGCGTGATGCCTACGGACAGGTTGCGTCCGGCGAGGGCGCCAGCGTGTCCTATGCGTCCACGCTGGGGGATTTGCCCCAGACCGACGATCGAGAGGAGCTCAAGGGCTGGGCGTACGAGCACATGTTGCAGGCCCTCGACGACCGTGCCGACGAGGAAATTCGCCGCGGCGTGACACTCGTGGGCCCGCATCGCGACGAAATCGAGTTTAGCGTGGCGGGGCGGTCTGCCCGTTCGTTTGCCAGCCAGGGCCAGCAACGTACGCTGGTGCTGGCATGGAAAGTGGCCGAGGTGGCGGTTGCCCGCGATATCTTGGGCACCGCACCGCTGTTGCTTTTGGATGACGTGATGAGCGAGCTCGACGGCGAGCGTCGCGCCGCTTTTCTGCAACTGATCGGTGATGACATCCAGACGGTCATAACCACGACCAACTTGGGGTACTTTACCGATGACCTGCTCGATCGAGCTAAGGTGGTGAGCATGAGTGAGGCGTGCTAATTACGAGCGCGAGAGCGAAACGGTCGCCTTCAGCGGCTTTTTAAATGCAGAACGCCAGCGCATTCTGGCCGCGGCGACGCCCGAGCGCCGCGCACAGATGGAGGCCGCCGAGGAGTCGCGCGCGGTCTATCGCGCTTGGAATGCCGTGTGCTCGGGCACGCGCGAGGGACGTCACGTGACGGGCCTGCGCTATCTGCCCGAGTCCAATG
Organism: uncultured Collinsella sp.; assembly: GCA_902489855.1. Lineage (GTDB taxonomy): Bacteria > Actinomycetota > Coriobacteriia > Coriobacteriales > Coriobacteriaceae > Collinsella. The sequence continues at coordinate 2,847 of CABUBS010000114.1, read as the reverse complement.
AGCTGCTGGTATATCTGGATTCGCCCTCATGGACGCAGGAGATGACGCTGCTGCGCGAGATTATCCGCGCGCGCATGGAGCGCGCCGGAGCCCATATGGACGGCCTGGTGTTTAAGACGACGGCTCCGGGGCATACGCCGCCCGCTGCCAAGGAGCGCCTGCGTCCGGCCGCGGTCGAGCGCCCGCCGGCCCCGCATGCTGATCTGGATGATGCCGAGCGCGAGGAAATCGAGCGCCAAGTGGCACCCATCGAAGACCAAAAACTGCGCGAGGCCCTCGAGAACGCCATGAGGGCCAGTGCCGAGTGGGCCAAGGGCGCACAAAGCAAAAAAGAGCCTTAAATCGCATCTGGTGGCCTTGTAGAGCCAAATACCCTCGTCCCCGAGGGTATTTTTTTACGATAAACTAGTAAGGCTGTACACATTTTCTTAACTGAAGGAGGACGTGTGGCAAACGAAAACGATTACGATGGCGGCGAGATTAAGATTCTCGAAGGTCTCGAGGCCGTTCGTAAGCGCCCGGGCATGTACATCGGCTCGACGAGCGCCAGCGGTCTGCATCACCTGGTGTGGGAGATCGTTGACAACTCCGTCGACGAGGCCATGGCCGGTTTCTGCACCGAGATTCAGGTGACGGTCCACGCCGACAACTCCATCACGGTCGTCGACAACGGGCGCGGCATCCCCGTCGACGAGCATCCTATCAAAAAGATCCCGACGCTCGAAGTCGTTATGACGATTCTGCACGCCGGCGGTAAGTTCGATAACTCGGCCTACAAGGTTTCGGGCGGCCTGCACGGCGTGGGCATCTCCGTCGTCAACGCGCTGTCCAAGCGTGTGGTCGTACAGGTGTGCCGCGACGGCAACGTCTACGAGATGGAGTTCTCGCGCGGCAAGACCGTCAAGAAGATGGAGGTCGTGGGCACTTCGGAGACGACGGGCACTACCGTTTCATTCTGGCCCGACGACGAGATCTTCGAGACCTGCATCTACGATTTCGATACGCTGCACAACCGTCTGCAGGAGACGGCGTTCCTCAATAAGAACCTCAAGATTGTGCTGACCGACGAGCGCGAGGCGACTCCCCGCGTGGAGGAGTTCTGCTACGAGGGCGGCATCATCGATTTCGTTAAGTTCCTCAACGACGGCAAGGACGTTCCCGAGGCCTTTAAGGAGCCCATCTACATCGAGGGCAAATCGGATCCGGACGCGCCTGTGACCAAGATGGGCGAGGTCGAGGTGTCCCTGCAGTGGAATAGCGGCTACGGCGAGAACGTCATGTCGTTTGCCAACGACATCTACACCCCCGAGGGCGGTATGCACCTTGAGGGCTTCCGTACCGCACTCACCCGCGTGATCAACGATTACGCCCGCAAGCAGAACCTGCTCAAGGAGAAGGACGCCAACCTGACCGGCGACGACGTGCGTGAGGGTCTCTCGGCGGTTATCTCGGTCAAGCTGCCCGATCCTCAGTTTGAGGGGCAGACCAAGGCAAAGCTCGGCAGCTCCTACATGCGCGCGCTGACACTCAAGATCGTGACCGACGGCTTGGCCGATTACCTCGAGGAGCACCCCAAGCCCGCCCGCGAGATCGTCAAGAAGGCCCAGCAGGCCTGCAAGGCGCGCAACGCCGCCCGCAAGGCGCGCGAGGCGACCCGCCGCAAGAGCCTGCTCGAGACGGCTTCGCTGCCCGGTAAGCTCGCCGACTGCTCGGTGCGCGATGCCGAGCTGACCGAGCTCTTCATCGTAGAGGGCGACTCGGCAGGCGGCTCGGCCAAGGACGGCCGTCGCCGAGACATTCAGGCGATTTTGCCCCTGCGCGGCAAGATTTTGAACGTCGAGCGCGTGGGCGACCACCGTGCGTTCTCGAGTGACACCATCCAGTCGCTGATCACCGCGATTGGCTGCGGCGTCACGACGAGTGCCGGCGACGGCGGCGACTTTGACATCACCAAGGCGCGCTACCACAAGATCATCATCATGACCGATGCAGACGTCGACGGTGCGCACATCCGCATTCTGCTGCTGACGTTCTTCTACAAGTACATGCGCCCGCTGATCGATGCCGGCTACGTGTACGTTGCCTGCCCGCCCATCTTTGGCATCAAGGTGCGCAACAAGATCCACTACGTGTATCCCAACGGCCGCCAGCCCGAAGACGAGATCCTGCGCGACACCATTCAGAGCCTGGGTCTGAACCCCGACGACAACGACGAGGACGGCAAGGCCAAGGACGGCAAGATCACCAAGAAGCGCAAGGGCTATACCGTTCAGCGCTACAAGGGCCTGGGCGAGATGGACCCCAAGCAGCTTGCCTCGACGACGATGGACCCCAAGACCCGCATCCTGCAGCGCGTGTCGATCGAGGACGCCGTGGTGGCGGACCGCGCCGTGCGCGAGCTGATGGGCTCCGAGGTCGGCTATCGCCGCGAGTACATCGAGAAGCACGCACATGATGCACGATTCCTTGACGCTTAAGAGGAGGTAACGTGGCAGACGATATCAACAATAACGAGGGTATGGGCGAGGCCGGCGATGCCGGCATGCCCGACGATCTGAAGCGCCTGCTTGCCCGCGCTGAGCAGGGCGAGGACGGCGATCCTGACGCTTATAACCCCGATGCCGATGATGACGAGGAAGAGGATGACGACGGTGAGCTCGAGGAGAGCTTTGGCGAAGTCGATCGTGGCGCCTCGGCCGGCGAGGATATCAACGGCGGCCAGCTCCAGATTTCGGAGTTTGGCCGCGAGATGAAGCAGTCGTTTATCGAGTATTCGATGTCGGTCATCACGGCGCGCGCCCTGCCGGACGGCTACCGTTGACCAGCAGGTTGGGGAAGCGCGCAGGC
>CABUBS010000113.1 GCA_902489855.1 uncultured Collinsella sp. | reverse complement strand
CCCGCCGACCATCCTAACCTTACGCGACAGCTTACGCATGCGCTTGGACATCTCGCGTTCGGTGTACATGTTAGCGCCGTCGCGATAACGCATGGACCCGCCAAGGCCCGCAATGCGAATCCCTCGGTACGTGTACACGCTGTCTTCCACGCAGATACATCCGCCCGGTGCATGACGTGCGTAGCGATCATCGTGATTGCCGCGCACGTAGATGAGCGGCTTGTTGATGACCGTAACCAAAAACTCAAGATAGTCCGGGTCTAGATCGCCGGCGGACAAAATCAGGTCGACTCCCTCAAAGCGTTCCTTGCGAAAGCACTCCCAAAGGCATCGTTCTTCGGTATCGGCTATGGCAAGGATTTTCATAGGGCAGGGACTTTCGGCTCATCGTCGAGCTGCGGAATGGTGCCTACCACGTTATCCGCCAGCCAATTCATCTCGACAATCTGCGTGCTCGGCAGCGGAGGGAAGCCTTCGATCTGTACCACGCCGTTCTGGCTGTGGAGCTCGCCGCCAAAGGGGTTGATGGATCCCTCGACAATGCCGTTGCGGAGCAACTGCACGAGTTTGCGCGTCTGGTAGGGTAGGCCCGGAGCGTAACGGATGTCGATAACGCCGGAGCTCATGCCGTACCAGTAGTTGACGGCGCGCACTTGGTTGTCATCGCTGGTCTCGTCCCACGTGCCGTGCAGAAGGCTGCGAACGATGAGCTCGTAGTAACGGCCCCAGTTCCATACCGGCATGGCGATGCCGGAAACCTTGCCATCGACCAGGCGGTGGAGTCCGTAGGCCGTAGGGTCTTCGAGCGACTTTGACATGTCAGCGCCGGTCATGACGCTCACGCCTTCGCGGCACATGGCCTCGGCAAGACCGCCGGCGGGCACATCGCCCCAGGTGAGGATAATTTGCGCGCGGGGGTCGAGCAGCGAGGCACCGATGGCAAAGGCATTGATCTCGCTGAGCGCGCCGGATGCGAAGACCGACGCGTGGTAGCCGATGCGATGGTTGTCCGCCATGCTGGCGGCAAGGGCGCCCAGCAGAAACTTTGCCTCGTACATCTTTCCAAAATACGAGCGTACGCTTTGGTGGGGAAGGCCGATAGAGCAGTTGAGGAATCGCACCTGGGGATACTCAACGGCAGCCCTGAGCGTATATTCCATTAGGCGGTGCGAGGTCGAGAAGATGACGTTTGCTCCATGTTTGACAGCCGTTTCCACGGCGGCGTAGAACACATCCGGATCGTGACAGTCCTCAAACGCCTCGGTGCGCACGATACCGCCAAAGTGCTCATCGAGATACTGACGTCCTTGGTCGTGCAGACTGTCCCAGCTCGACGTCGCACAGGGGAACTCATGGATAAAGGCGATACGCAGGGGGTTGGCCGCCGAATAGACAGTCTTGCCCATAAAGAAGTTGAGCACGCCGGAGGTGGACTTGGCGGGCGACTCCTCCTCATCGACGCTCGGCGCTTCGACAAGATCGACCTTGTCCTCGTCATTTTTGCCGGCAATGACCAGCTCGCGCCAAATCTTGCACAGGCGGTTTACGACGATATCCGTTGGCGTATCCAGCAGACGGTCCTGGTTGTACACATTGAGGTACACGAGCATGGCGTCGGCAGGCGTAATGTCCAGGTGGTCGCCGCCTGCGCGAAGGTAGGCGCGCTTAAAGAGCAGGAAGGTGTGGCGCAGGTAGTCGACCTTTTTCTGCGGCCATTTTTCGATAAGGTTCTGACCGAGCATCTTGGCGAGCGTTTCGTAGCTTCCCTCACGCGAGAACTCGATCTCGTATAGGGGGCAGACGCGCCAAAACGCGCAGAACTCACCGTACAGGCGGCTTTCGACGGAATCCCATGTGCCGGGGTAAAGACGGGTGACCTTGGCCGAAATCGTCGGGGCGTCTAGGAATTTGAGGACACTGACGCGTTTGTTGCCTTCCTGGACATAGAACCGATGCATAAACTCGGTGACGATGATGGGGTCGCGATAGCCCTCGGTTACCTGGATGTCGTAGAGGTTGGACCACTTGCGGGCGAACTCGGTGTTAAACGGAAGCAGGGGCATAAAGTTACACGAAAAGGCGGACTGACGGCCTTTGGTGACCGTGCCGACGACCATTTCGAGCGGAATATCCCTTAGGCCGACATTCTCTCGCTGACCTAAGGGGAGCTGAGCAACCAAGCTATCGAGGTCCGTAAGGTATGGGTGCTCGCTTTGGCTGATGGCGCGACGGCGTCCCTGCTCGCCGCGCTTGCGTGCTTGACGATAGGCCTCTTCCATGGTGTCTACTCCCTTAGTCGTTTAAACAACGATATGAACCATGGTACCACGAATGAAAACCACTACAAAGATGCCTGTCCCCTTTGCGGTGGTTTAGGCGATGATGGGGGCGATGGCGCGGATGCAGGCGTCGGCTGCCGTGAAAGTAGTGCTGTCGTCGCTGACGATAAAGATGATCTTTCCTTTGATGCCAAAGTCGCCGATTTCGCTAAAGAGTACGTAGGGCTCTTTGTCAAAACCCGAGATGGGAAGCACGGCGGTCTTGGTGGCGCTGGTCAGCTCGTCTGCCAGTGCGTCGAGCGAGGCCCACTTGGACGTGTCCTTTACGGCAACGGGCACAGCCACACGCCCAAAGGGCATGAGGTGCACGAGCGTGTTCTTGGAGATATTTGAGTTGGGGACGATGATGGTCTGCCCACAGGCATCCTCAATCGTTGTATGGCGCCAAGTGATGTCTTGGACAACGCCGGATACGCCGCCGACCTCGATATTGTCGCCGGGTTTGATGATGCCCATAAAGGTCACCTGCATGCCGCCGATAAGGTTTGATAACGTGTCCTGAAAGCCGAGCGAGATGGCGATGCCGCCGACGCCAAGAGCGGCGACAAGCGCGTTTGCGTTAATGCCAAAACAGTTGTCGAGGATAAAGCTGCCGCCAATCATCCAGATGACGGCGCGCGCGATGTTGATGAAGATACTCGATGCCGGAAGCGGGTTATCGTCTCGGTTAAGCAGATGGTTCAGGGTCTTGGATACGACCTTGGCGGCGACGGCGGTGCCTATCGCCAAGATGACGGCCCAGATGATGTTGTGGACCCACCGTTGCTCAAAGAAATGAAGAATCGGCTCAAACAATTCCATGTAGGGAAAACCTCCTAATGATCGTTCAACCATGATACCCACCAAGAAGCCCGTCCGATCAAATTCGGACGGGCTTCTGTGCTCGATATAAGGTTTACGCGGCGGGGCTGTAAGGCCCGGCGGTGTAGCTTAGCGTCGACGCTTCCAAATAATACCGAGCATGATGACGATGACGCCGCCGATAAGGCACGCGCCAACTACTGCCAGCGTGCGGTCTCCCGTTGCGGCGAGCTTGCCGGTCGTCTTCTTGGTGATGACCTTCGTGGTCGTCGTGTCCGTCTTAGGCGAGGGCTTAGGCGTCGGGGCCGGTGTGGGCGTGGGGTCCACGGCTGCGGAGCCGAAGCCGATGGTGCCGGCGAGCCCGGCCATCTTGCTCTCCCAGCCGTTCTGCCCAATCAGCGCCCTCAGCGCCGCCTCGCACGTGCCCCACTCGGTGTACTTGGTGGCGTGTGCAAAGGTGGGAAAGTCGGTCGTGTTGGTAATGATGTAGTTGTTGGTGGCGACGGTATAGGTCTTGGCGGGGTCGAGCGTACTGCCGTCCTTGGTGAGTGTGGCACTCACAATGCGCTTGCCTTCGGGCTGCGTCCAATCAATCGTCACGTTGATGCCGCCAAAGGAGAGAACGCTGCCAGAGTCATCGCGCCACTTGTACTTGTCTTGCGCCTCCTGCTCGGTATGGCCGGCTGCCACGTAGGCTTGCTGAAGCTCGTAGCTGTGATTACACTCGTCGCTGATTTGCAGCGAGTGCTCGAGTGCTGCGAGGAAGTCCGCGCCGGTCATGGTCCAGGTCTCCACGGTGTTGCCGTAGGGCGAGATAGCGATGACGTTGCCGGCAGTCACATCGCCCGCAGCGATGCCGCCGCGGATGCCACCCGCGTTCTCGATGGCAAGGTCTGCGCCCGTCAGGGCAAGATAGGAGCCGCAAATCACGTGGCCGATGGTCTGGGCCTTGGTGGTATCGCCCTCCTTGCTGGGGCGGAAATCGGTGGTGCGCACCATTTCCCAACCATGCGTGCCTGCGGCGTCCTCGCCGTAGAAATAGTTGGTGGTGGATGTGCCGAGCACCTTGTTCGATTCGTTTTCAAAGTCCTCGTCGAGCGGCTTGATCTTGTTGCGGACGGCTTCAAGGCGGCTTTGGTAGTCGGAGCCCTTGTCGGGGTCTGTCAAAAGGTCGTTGACGTTCTTGGCGGTGTAGAGCTTCTCGTCGCTGCCGTCTGCAGGGACCGTGACCGTGTCATCGTCGGTCGTCTCGGTGCCATTCGTGTCGTATTTGTACGGAATGGAAAGCAGCCCCACCTCGGCAAAGGCGCTGCCTGCCTCGACAACGTGGATCGTCTTGCCGTCGGCTCCCGTCACCTTCTCGTTAAGGTTGATGTGCTCGTGGCCTGCGATAAGGGCATCGACGCCACGGAGCCGCGTGGCAAAGGTCTTTGCGTCGAGCGTGTGCGCGATACACACAACAACATCGCAGCCCTCCTTGCGCAGCTGCTCTGCCTCGGCATTGATGGCGTTCGCGGCACTCGAGAAGCTGGTGCCCGCGACCAGGTCCGCGCGCAGCGAGGAACCTAGCGACTCATCCATGGCTCCGACGACGCCGACCTTGATTTTGTAGTCGAATGTGGAGTGATCCTCGCTATCCTCCCAGGTGCGATCGAGCGTCTTCGTGATGCTCGAGCTCCATACGCCGTTCGAGGACGTTGCATTCGCGCAGAGCATGGCGAAGGGCGTGCCGGTGGTGCTGTAGCCGGTCATGGTGCGGAGTTTGTCCGCGCCGTAGCTCCAGTCGTGGTTGCCTGGCGTGGTTGCGTCGTAGCCGTCGGCGTAGAAGGTGTCCATGAGCTCGGCGATGCTCTTGCCCTCGCTCATGGTGGCGAAGGACTGTCCGTGGAAGGTGTCGCCCGCATCGAGTAAAAGATCGGGGGCGCTGCTTTGGGCGCTATAGAAAACCGCCAGTCCGTCAAAGCCCACAGTGCCGGTGCCCTTGCTTGCGTTGTAGCTGTACTTGTAGCTGCCGTGGATATCGTTGGTGTGCATGACGGCCACGGAGCCGTCAATAGCGGCGGGCAGGTTTCCCGCGAAAGCGAGGCTTGGGATGCCTGCGAGTGCGCCGGCAAACAACGCGGCGGCCAACGCAAAGCGGGGGAGTCTTTTCATGGCAGTTTCCTTAGTCCTTAGCCAGAATGTCTGGTTGAATATCGGATTATCGACATAATATGCGAAAACCGCCGCAAGGGCCTCTGTCCCTTTGCGGCGGTTTTGGCGTTTGCGCAGATAAAACCTACCAAAATAAACCTGTCCCTTTTTGGCAGGTTTTAGCTTAGCAGCATGCGGTCGTTGGCGAGCTCGCCGCCCGAGACCTCCTCGAACTTCTGCAGCAGGTCGGCCACGGTGAGCGACTTCTTCTCGTCGCCGGCCACGTCGTAGATCACATGGCCCTCGTGCATCATGATCAGACGGTTGCCCAGACGGATGGCGTCATTCATGTTATGCGTGACCATGAGCGTGGTCAGGTGGTGCTCGTCGACGATCTCTTCGGTCAGATTGAGCACCTTAGAGGCCGTCTTGGGGTCGAGCGCCGCGGTGTGCTCGTCGAGCAGCAGCAGGCGCGGCTTGGTGAGCGTGGCCATGAGCAGGGTGAGTGCCTGGCGCTGACCGCCCGAAAGCAGGCCGACCTTGGCGTTGAGGCGCGTGTCCAGACCGAGGTCCAGGCGCTTGAGCAGCTCAACGTACTCGTCCTTCTCGGCCTTGGTGACGCCCCACGAAAGACCGCGACGCTGGCCACGGCGCTTGGCGAGGGCCAGGTTCTCGGCGATCTGCATGTCGGCTGCGGTGCCGCGCATGGGGTCCTGGAACACGCGGCCCAGGTACTTGGCACGCTGCGACTCGCTCAGGCGCGAGATATCGGTGCCGTCAAGCTCGATAACGCCCGAATCGAGCGGATACACGCCGGCGATCATGTTGAGCAGCGTGGACTTGCCGGCGCCGTTGCCGCCGATCACGGTTACAAAGTCGCCGTCGTTAAGGGTGAGGTCGACACCGGTAAGAGCGCGCTTCTCGGTGACGGTGCCCTTGTTAAAGGTCTTTTTGACGTGCGAGAGCTTAAGCATCTGCCTCATCTCCCTTCGTGTAGGAGCTGCGGAGCTTATAGCGCTCCCAAACCACGGGCACGCACAGGGCCACGGCGACGATCACGGCGGAGAGCAGCTTCATGTCGTTGGCGTCCATGCCCAACTGCAGCACGATGGCGCGGATAAGGAAGTACACCACGGAGCCAAAGACGGCGGAGGCAAGACGGACGCTAAACTGCGTGAGACCGCCGGGCAACAGGCGGCCGAGCACCTCGCCGATAACAATGGCGGCAAGACCGATAACGATGGCGCCGGTGCCCATGCCAATGTCGGCATACTTCTGGCTCTGGCAGATGAGTGCGCCCGAAAGGCCGATGAGGGCGTTGGAGAGCACGAGGGCGATCATCTTGGTGGAGTTGGTGTTGACGCCCAGGGCGCGGATCATGTACTCGTTGTTGCCGGTGGCGCGCAGTGCCGAGCCGATCTCGGTGCCAAAGAACCAATACAGGATGGCAACGATAGCCACGGCGAGCAAAATACCCAGGATGATGGCGACGGTGGACTGCGGCAGGCCCGTCATGTTGCTGACGGCCGAGAACACGGTGCCCTTGGCAAGAATGGGCGTAT
>CABUBS010000112.1 GCA_902489855.1 uncultured Collinsella sp. | reverse complement strand
ATCCCGTGCTCAAACATTCTCGCTTCGCTGCGAAACTGCGCGCGGGACGATATGTGTGGGCCCCACCCCAGGGACTGCGTTTACGTGCTCGTCTCGCCCGGGTGCCGTTGGGCCAGGGAGGGGCGTCTTCGCTGATATTTGGTTTGTTGAGAGAGCTGCTTTTATTGCGGCTCTTTCTTTGGTTTTGGGTATATTTGTTCATGTTGAACTGTTTTTGCGGATGGGCTGGGGACTGGCTTTCCGCTGTTATTTGTAGCCGTCTCGGCTCTTGTTGAGGGGAGACATTCATTATGCGTATTGTGTTTATGGGTACGCCGGATTTTGCTGTGCCTTCGTTGACTTCGCTTGTTGCGGCTGGGAATGAGATCGCGCTTGTTATTACTCGTCCTGATGCTGTTCGTGGGCGTGGTAAGAAGCTCGAGCCTTCTCCTGTTAAGGCCAAGGCGCTTGAGCTGGGGTTGCCGGTTGTTGAGACAAATCGTATGACGGCCGAGGTTGTTGAGGCGCTCCAAGCTGCGGATGCCGATATTTTCTGTGTGGCTGCTTATGGTTGCATTTTGCCCGATGAGGTTCTTCACATGGCGCCGCTCGGCATTGTGAATGTTCATGCGTCCTTGCTGCCTCGTTGGCGGGGGGCTGCTCCTATTCAGCGTGCCATTCTTGCTGGTGATGAGGTTGCTGGCGTTTCTATCATGCGCATCGGGCATGGCGTGGATACTGGTGCTTATTGTGCTCAGGCTTCCACGTCGGTTGCCGGTAAGCATGCTGAGGCACTGACTATGGAGCTTGGCGAGCTGGGCGGCAAACTGCTTGCCGATACGCTTCCTTCCCTTGCCGACGGCACCGCCGTGTGGACCGAGCAGGATGAATCTCTCGTCACGCATGCTGCCAAGATTTCCAAGCAGGAGATGCGTCTGGATCCGCACATGGCGGCGCTTGATTGCGTGCGTCATGTGCTTGCCTCGTCCGACACCGCTCCCGCTCGTTGCGTGATTGCCGGCAAGTCGGTTCGCGTGCTCGATGCTGCGCCAGCTGATGTGTCGCTTGGCGAGGGTCAGGTTCTCATTAAGGCCAAGCGTGTTTACCTTGGTCTTTCCGATGGTGCGGTTGAGCTGCTCGAGGTTAAGCCCGATGGCAAGCGTGCCATGGCCGCTTCTGCTTGGGCTGCTGGGCTGCAAGGCGCCGATCTTATCTGGGGTGTTTTGTCATGAGCAAGCTTTCTCCCGCGCGCAAACTTGCGCTCGATGTGCTAATGGAGGCCGATCGCCGCGGCATGTATGCGCGTGACGTGCTGTCCTCTCGCGCATCGGCCAAGGCTATTGACCAGCGCGATTCCGCTTTTGCCGCCCGCTTGGCGCTGGGTGTGGCCGCCACGCAGGGTATTTTGGACGAGCTGCTCGATCAGTTTCTCGATAAGCCTAAAAAGGTTGCGCCGCGTGTTCGCATGGCGCTTCGCATCTCGGCCTTCGAGATGCTCTATCTGCATACGCCTGGCCGCGTTGCCGTAAGTCAGGGTGTTGAGCTGGTGCGCAGCGGAGCTAAGTCTGCCGCCGGTTTGGCCAACGCCGTGCTGCATAAGGTCGCGGACAACGTTGAGGACTTTGCCACGGCGTCCGATGTGAATGAGTCTGAGCGACGCTTGGTTCGTCTGTCGCGCTTGATGGGTCTGCCGCGTTGGCTGCGCGCTCGTATCATGGCGTCGTTTGACACGCCAGAGGGTGCGCTTAACTTTGCCGGCAACTTGGCACCTGCGCCGCTGGCCCTGCATGAGAACGCCTTTGCGACCAAGCCCGATCCGTATATCTCGCAGCTCGTCGCGCCTGTCTTCCCGGGCTGCCATGCCCCGGTTGATGCCCAGGTTACCGTTGCTTCGGGTGTGTTTGAGCGTGCTGCCGCGGTGGCATCTGATCTCAACGCGCAGCTTATCGCCACAGCTGCCACGCGCCCTGGTAGCTGCCTTGAGATTGGTGCCGGTCGTGGTACCAAGACCTATGTGATGATGTGCCAGGCCAAGCGTGCCGGGTATGAGCGTCAGCATACCGCGCTCGATCTGCACGATCGCAAGTGCGATCAGAATCTCGCGCGCCTGCATAAGGCGGGTATAACGGGTGTTCGTACGGTGTCGGGCGATGCCTGCGAGCTCAATGAGGTGCTCACGTCCTTTGACGCGATGCTTGGCGAGCCCTCCCTGTTCGACACGGTGTTTATCGATGCCCCGTGCTCGGGCACTGGCACTATGCGCCGTCATCCCGAGATTCCGTGGCGTCTGACCGAGAAGGACGTTACGACTGAGCTGCCCCGTCTGCAGCTGACGATGCTCAAGGAAGCAGCCGTGCGCGTGGCTGCCGGCGGTGAGCTTATCTATGCCACCTGCTCGGTTTTTGATGAAGAGAACACGCGGGTCGTGGATGCTTTCCTGGCCTCTCCCGAGGGCGCCGGCTTTACCGTGGCACCGCTCTCCGAATCTCAGATTCTGCAGCTTCCCGATTTCGCGCAGGCCAAGAAGCTTGTCGCCGTGCGCCAGAACGATCGAGGCCTCTTCCAAAGCGTACCGGTAAACGCCGACTCCTACGACGGTCACTTCTGCGCCAGGCTAGTCCACAAGGAACGACTAAGTTGCGGTGAAATAAGGATTGAATAGCGGCTTCCACCCACCAAACAGTCCTTATTTCACCGCAACTCACAAGGAAACCTGGGTAGCTTGATTAGCTACCCATAGAGCAAAGAAACAGCCCCGCGATCGGCGTTGATCGCGGGGCTGTTTGGTTTCTAGTGGCTGTGCGGGCAGTTGGCGCAGCAGCCGCTCGTGGCGCTGGTGCTGGAGCCGCCGCTTCGCTGGTCGGTGTTGTAGAAACCGCTGCCCTCAAATTTAATGCCGCTGGCTGAGAACGTCTTGGCCGCCGGGGCACCGCAGCTGGGGCACACGACCTCGGGGGTCTCGGACATGGGATGCTCAACCTCAAACACGTTGCCGCAGCTCGAGCACTTGTAATCGTAGCGCGCCATAATACTTCCTTTTCAGCACAAAGCGGGCAGATCGCTCTGCCCGCATAAATTCAAACGTCTGTAACTGTACCCTATATCGGGGGTTTTATCACGCTTCGCCCCAGAATCTATGGGTGTTGCGCAGGAGCTGTGCAGTTTTATCTTCGGCGGCCTCAACGTCGGCCTCATCGGCCTGCCAGGTCCAGTTGCCCGTGGCGACACCCGGCACGTTCATGCGGGCATCGTCGCCCAGCCCCAGCACATCTTGCAGCGGCATCATCACGAGGGGAGCGTCGCTTGCGAGTGCGTCGCCCATTAGCTTTCCAGCGAACTCCTTGCCGCTCGGCTCGTCGCCGCCCGCAAAGGAACGTGTGCACCAACCGGCCAGCGTCGACGTATCGTGCGTCGAGGTATACAGGATCTTGCCGGGCGTGGGATGCACACCGCAACGAACGTCGTAGTCGCTAAACTCCAGCACGTCCATGCCGGGGAAGCCGCAGGTCGAAGCCATGGCGCGAACACCGGGCGTCAAATAGCCCAGGTCCTCGGCGATAAAGTTGAGCGGACCCAGCTCGTCGTAGGCGGTCTGGAAAAGGTCCTTGCCCGGGCCCGCCAGCCAGCGACCATCGGCGCAAGCCTTGCCTGCGGGGATGCTAAAGTAGCTGTGGAAGCCCAGGAAGTGATCCAGACGCACGCGGTCGTAGAGCGAAAACGCACGACGCAGGCGATCCATCCACCAGCTATAGCCGTTCTGCTTCATGTGGTCCCAGCGGAACGTCGGGTTGCCCCACACCTGGCCCTCGGGTGCAAAGTTGTCGGGCGGCGCACCGGAAATCTCAATCGCCTTACCGGTATCGGACAACAAGAAGTTCTCGGGTTCGCTCCACGCGTCTGCCGAATCGTCAGACACGTACATAGGAATATCGCCGATAACCTCGATGCCCTTCTTGTGCGCATAGTTCATGAGCTCGCACCAAGCCAGGTCAAAGCGGTACTGCATGTACGCCTGAAGCTCGGCCTCGTCGTGGAAACGCTTGTCGTCGATCAGATGCTCGTTGTAGCGTACGACATCGGCCGGCCAATCGTGGCGCGACTCGCCCTCAAAGTACTTCTTAACAGCCATATAGACGCAGTACTTCTCGAGCCAATCGGCATTGCGATGCTTAAACGCGGTGTACAGTGGGTCGGCATCCTCGCCGCCGCGGGCCTTCCAGGTCTCAAAGTCGGCGGCCAGCTCCTCGTGGCTCTCGGGTAGCAGATCGATATTGCCTGCAAAGGCCGAAGGACCGGCGTAAGGGGAGCGGAAGAAGTCCGTGGGGTTGACGGGGAGAACCTGCCAGTAGCGCATGCCCATGGCGGCTAGATGGTCGATAAAGCGACGCGTGGGCGCACCGATCGTACCGGGTTTGCCGTCGTCTGTCGGCACCGATGTGATATGGCACACAACACCCGCACCGTGATCGAGTGGCTCCTGCAGGCGCTGCTCGGCATGGTGATAGATGATCGATGAGCCCAGCGGATACAGATCGAGCGTGACCGTACCGTTGTGGATCTCGCACTCATGACCGCTGATCACGTCACTCGCACATTCGTCGAGCGCCGGAATCGTCACGCGGTGCGAATTGCGGAGGCTGCGGTTGATGATGACGGTCGCGGACTCGCCATCCTTGCCCGTACGGTTGTAGGCCAGCACCTCGTCATTGAGCGCGAAGGCCTTGATCTCGCCATCGATCATAAACGGCAGCGCGCGGCGCACGGCCGAGGCATTCTTGACGATCGCGAGCGTATCGAAGTCGTGCAGGTTTTCCTTGGTCGGCATGGTGCGGCGATTGCCCGGATCGGTGAGACCTTCCAAGCCGTACTCGTCACCGTAATAGATTGAGGGAACGCCCGGGAACGTCATCTGCATGAGCGTCGCCAGCCAAAAGCGGCTTTTGGCCAGGCCCATGGAGTTCTCGTCCAGGCGCCATTTGCTGCGCTCACTCTCGGGCAGCTGCGACTCGTCGGGACCACCGCCGAGCACCGAGATAATGCGCGGGCGGTCGTGGCTCGACAGCAGATTGAGCGCGCAGGATAATGCCTCGCGCGGGTAGTTCTCGCGCAGGGTCTCGATATCCTCGGCAGCTTGGTAGGCGTTTTTGTAGCCCATCAAAAAGCCGATGACCATGTCGCGGAAGGGGTAATCCATGGCCGAGTCGAGCTCGGAACCTTGCAGATAGCGACGCAGATGGCCGTAGCTGATCTTGTTGGAGGCGTCTTCCCAGACCTCGCCGAGCAGCAGTGCATCGGGCTTCTCGGCGAGCACGGCCTTTTTGATCTCGGCTAGGAAATCGTCGGAAAGCTCGTCGGCCACATCCAGGCGCCAGCCGTGAGCGCCGGCGCGCAGCCATTTACGAATGACGCCGTCCTTGCCCAGGAGCCGCTCGCGTACCAGTTCGGAGCCCTCATTGATGGCGGGCATATTGCCCACGCCCCACCAACAGTCGTACGATCCGTCCTCGTGGAAATAAAACGCATCGCGCCACGGAGAATCCTCGCTCTGCCACGCGCCCACGCCGGGGTAGTTGCCGTAGCGGTTGAAGTAGATCGAATCGTCGCCCGTGTGGTTGAACACACCGTCCAGAATGATGGAAATGCCCAGCTTCTCGGCCGCCTCGCACAGCTCAGTAAAGTCCTGCTCGGTGCCCAGAATCGGATCGATCTTGGTGTAATCGGCGGTGTCGTAGCGGTGGTTGCTCGCGGCTTCAAAAATGGGGTTGAGGTAGATGGCTGTAAAGCCCAGCTCGGCGATGCGAGGCAGGTCTTCCTGGATACCCTTGAGCGATCCGCCGTAAAAGTCCCAGGTCTTGATGGAGCCGTCCTCGGCGCGCTCGTACACAGGCGGCTCGTTCCAGTCCTCGACCATGCGGCGCTGAATGCCCTTACGCGGTTTTTCGACCTCGGCCAGCGTACGCTCGCGCCAGTGCTCGTCGCGGGCATAGCGATCGGGGAAGATCTGGTAGACCATACCGCGCTCGTACCAGGTGGGACGGTTCTCACGGTGTTTGTAGACGGTGACCTGGAATGACGGCACCTCAGCGTAGTCGTAGGTTACGCCTTCGCCGCCGGTGCGGCCCTGTGGTGCGCCCAGGCGAACCTCGGGCTGGCCCTCGATATTGCAGATGAAGCTGTACCAGATAAGACAGGGCTCGGTGCACTCAAGCTCTACGGTAAATATGCCGTCGCCCTCGTGCGTCATAGGATACCGAGACTCACCAATCTCATCGACCCAGGTGCGCAGCGTAAGCGTTGCCTGCGCGGGATCGGCGTCCTCCAGAATCACGGAGAGCGAAAGGGTTGTTCCTGTGGTCACAGCGCCAAACGGAGTGCGAAACTGCGGCAGACGGCTGTTGTGTATCAATCTCATAGTACGGTCCAGTTCAATAGAATCACGGCCTGCTGGCCATGGGCTTTACGCACAGGATGTAAGTATATCTGTTGTACACAGGCTGTATAAACAACATCCGTTTACCATCGGCGAACGGTTGTCCTAGAAAATCGTTTTACCAACTACCTACAGAGAAGGGGCGCCCGGTTGGAGCGCCCCTTACTTAGGGTTTGATGAGGTTTTGAATCGTCTGTGGGCTAGCGGCGCTTGCGTGTGGCCGTTGCCTTGCGGACGGACGTCTTCTTGGACGGGGCCTTTTTCTCTGCCGGAGCGGCGGGGGAGACCGGAGTCTCCTTGGCGGGCTCGGGCTTGGCCTTTACCTCGGTCTTGGGCTCAACTTTGACAGCAGCGGGCTTAGCCTCTGCCTTGGGAGCGGCAGCTTTGGTCGTGGTCTTTTTGGCCGTCGTCGTGGTGCGCTTGCGTGTAGTGGTCTTGGCGGTTGGCTTGGCCTCGACGGTTACCTCGGCCTTGGACTCGGCGGGAACGACGGCTACCAAGG
>CABUBS010000111.1 GCA_902489855.1 uncultured Collinsella sp. | reverse complement strand
CCGTCCGGAAACGGAAAAGGGCCTATCTCTCAGAACATTCCGCAGGACGGAGGAAGCCCCGCAGCGCGTAGCGCGCGGCGGGGCTTCCGACATGTCCGAGGACGTTCTGAGAGATAGGCCCTTTTCCGTTTCCGGACGGCCCGGTGGGATCAGAGTACCCTTGCTGTTACTCTGCTTTGCCCACAGAGTTGAGGTTGGTCATGCGGATCTTAACCAGCTCGGTGATCTCGCGCATGCCCTCCTTGGCCGGCTTCTTGGGGTCGAAGCAGGCAGGGTTCTCGGCCATGTATGCCATGAAGCCCTTGGTGTAGGCCTGACGCAGCTCGGTGGCGTAGTTAACCTTGCAGATGCCGTTCTTCACAGCCTCGGCAACCTGCTCATCGGGCACGCCAGAGGTGCCGTGCAGGACCAGCGGCACGTCGACGGCGTCGCGAATGGCCTTGACCACGGACTGCTCGATGTGCGGATCGCTCGTGTACACGCCGTGGCTGGTGCCAACGCCAATGGCCAGCGACGTGCAGCCAGTGCGCTCGACGAACTCCTTGGCCTCGGCGGGATCGGTGTAGGGGCTCTCGCCCTCAACCGCGGGACCGTCGTCCTCCTTGCCGCCAACCTTGCCGAGCTCGGCCTCGACGGGCACGCCCATGGCGCGGCCAGCGTCGGCGACGGACTTGGTCAGAGCGATGTTGTCCTCGAAGGACTCGTGCGAACCGTCGATCATGACGGAGGTGTAGCCCGTGCGGAAGGCCTGCATGCAGCGGTCATAGCCATCGCCGTGATCGAGGTGCAGAGCGACGGGCACGGAAGCGCGCTCGGCGGCAGCCTTGACCATGCCGTAGAAGTAATCCAGGCCAGCGGTCTTGATGGTGCCCGGGGTGGTCTGCATGATGACGGGGGACTTGGTCTCCTCGGCAGCGGCCAGAACGGCCATAACAAACTCGAGGTTCTCGACGTTGAACGCGCCGACGGCGTAGTGGCCGGCCTGAGCGTCCTTGAGCATCTTTTCGGTGGTAACAAGTGCCATGAGCGTTTGCTCCTCTCCCTCGCCCGCATCTGGACATCGGGCGTACGTGTTCGCAAGGCATTTTACCTTGCGTTTTGCTGCGCTCATTGTATGAAATTCAGCGGGTATGAATGTGCGAGATGTTGTCACTCCGCAGGGCAAGACTCTCAATTTTGAAAAGCAAACGGAAGGGTATTGTGCCAAGCGCATGCGTTCGATATTGAGTTTTGAGTCTTGATTGCCTTTCTTTTGTAGAAAAGATAAGTAATCAAAAGGCGTTTTCTTACTCAAAAAGAAAATGAACGAAAATAGAGTCAACACAATTCCTGCAAATTTTGCTGAGAATGGAGCAGTCATGGCCCACGCTACAACCCGTGCTTTCGCCGATGAGCGTCGCGCCGCGATCATGGAGATGCTCGAGCACAACGCCTCAGTTCAGGTGGCAGAAATCGCCCAGACCTTTGGCGTCTCCTCCGTCACGGCCCGCGCCGATCTGGACGCGCTCGCCGAGGCCGGCAAACTGCGCCGCACACATGGTGGCGCCGTGTCACTCCACAAACGCCTAACCGTCTCCACGCAGGATCGCCGCATCAACGTCAACGTTGCCGCCAAACAGGCCATCGCGCAAAGCGCCATCGCACTCGTCAGCGACGGCGACACGCTGCTCATCGACTCGGGCACCACCGCGCTCGAATTTGTCCGCCTGCTCGACCAACGCGACGGCATCACCGTCATCACCGCAGACATTACCATCGCCGACTACATCGACGAGAGTATGCCCTCGGTCGATGTCGTCATGCTGGGCGGCGCGCTGCGCAAAGGGCACCGCTATCTGTACGGTCCGCTCACCATGCAGGCACTGCAGATGGTTCACGCCGACCTCGCCATTATGTGCCCCGGTGCCTTTGTTCCAGGCTGTGGCTTTACCACCGACTTTCCGCAGATGGCCGAGACCAAAACCGCTATGATCACCGCTGCGCGTAAGAGCGTGGCGCTCATGGACGCGAGCAAGGTTAACGGACGCGGCATGTACCGTTTTGCCGAGCTTGCCGACGTTGACACCATCGTGATGGACCGCGACCCCGATCACACCGTCGCCACCTCAATCACAGAGGTCACCGACATCGACGCCCCAACCCTCATCATCGCCACCACCTAAAACCAAAAACCACCACAAAGGGGACAGTCACCTTTGTGGTGGTTTGAGCGACACGGCGGTTCGCTCCGCCAGTTTGTCTCAATCTGTAACAACTAGGCCCTTAAAAGCCGGCTAACTGTTACAGATAGAGATAATCCCGCTCGACCCCCGCCCTTAATCTAAACCTGTAACACTTAGAGACGATTTAGACGCCCAGATGTTACAGATTGAGACAATCGGATCCCGAAATGGAAAAACCACCACAAAGGTGCCTGTCCCCTTTGTGGTGGTTTTGCTCGTTAAAAGCGAAATATCGCTACTTGGACAGCTCGTCAGCAAGGGCCTCGATCTGAGCGCGCGAGGCGTCGTTGAGCGAGCCCAGCACAGTCACCTTGTTCTGCGTCAGGGTGATGTCCTTCATACCCTCGAGCTCCTTGGTCATAACCTTGGCGGCAGCGGGCGCCCAGGAACCGGACTCGACAAGCGCCACGGTACGGTTCTGATAGGCATGCTCGGCGAGCGTGTGGATAAAGGTGCTCATGCACGGGAAGATCTCGCCCTGATAGGTAATGGAGGCGAGCACCAGACGGTCGTAGCGGAACGCATCCTCAACGGCCTCGGCCATGTCGTCGCGAGCCAGATCAAAGACGGAGACCTTCTGGCCGCGAGCCTCGAGCGCAGATGCGAGCTCCTCGACGGCAGCCTTCAGATGGCCATACACGCTCGCATAGGCGATCGTGATGCCCTCGTCCTCGGGCTGATAGCTCGACCAGGTGTTATAGGTGTCGAGGTAGTAGCCCAGGTTCTCGGTCAGCACGGGGCCGTGGAGCGGGCAGATGATCTGGATGTCCAGGTCGGCGGCCTTCTTGAGGACGGCCTGCACGAACTTGCCGAACTTACCGACGATGCCAAAGTAGTAGCGGCGAGCCTCGCAAGCCCACCCTTCCGGATCCTCGATGTCGTTGGCGCCAAACTTGCCAAAGCCGTCGGCACTAAAGAGCACCTTGTCGGTGGACTCGTAGGAGAAGATCACCTCGGGCCAGTGAACGTTGGGGGCGCCGATAAAGGTCAGGCTGTGGCCGCCCAGGTCGAGCACATCGCCCTCTTTGACGACCATCTTGCGCTCGGGGTAGTCGGTGCCAAAGTAGTTGACCATCATGCGGAAGGCGCCCATGCTAGCCACAATCTGGGCCTGGGGATAGCGCTCCATAAAGGCGGCGATACCGGCGGAGTGATCGGGCTCCATGTGATGGACAACCAGGTAGTCGGGCGTACGGCCGTCGAGCGCAGCCTCGAGGTTGCCGAGCCATTCGTCGACAAAGCCAGCGTCAACCGAATCGGCGACAGCGATTTTATCGCCCAAGATAACATAGCTGTTGTATGCCATGCCGTTCTCGGACACGTCGTACTGGCCCTCAAACAGGTCAATGTCGTGGTCGTCGACACCGATGTAGCGGATATCCTTGGTGATCTCCATCAGGCAAAGCCTCCTAGATAGACAAAAGAGCCCGTCTATCATAGCACTCGGCAGCATTCCAACTGTTATCTGCCGGCATCCTTACCGATTGTTATTGAAATACGATAAATCGCCGTTTACCTGCGTAAACTATGAGCGTGGTATCGCCGTGCTATGTCGAATAATGAGCTGGCCGGGAATACGAATGGCAACGGTTTTGCCCGCCGTACCCGCCTCGGGAACCGCATGCTCGAATACCTCGCGTCCGCGCTGATGCAAATCGAATCGAACGGTCGTGAGCTCGTTATGCGCGACAAAATCATCGAGCGAATCGTCGACACCCACCACGCTCACGTCCTCGGGCACGCGCAGGCCGCTATCGCGCAGCGCTGCAATCGCGCCATTTGCCATCTGGTCGTTTGCCGCGTAAATCGCCGTCATGGTGCGATCGTGCTCGGCCAGGTACCTGCCGGCCTCGTAGCCGCTGTTGGCAGACCAGTCGCCCTCGAGCGGCTCTGCCGGCTCGATGTGTTTACGCTCGAGCGCATCCTGCCAACCGGCTCGACGAAATTGCTCGTCGACCGAGAACGACGGGCCGCCAATATAGCGAATCTGCCCGTGCCCCAGCTCAAACAGGTGATCCATAAGCAAGAGCGAGCAGCCGTAATGGTCGGAATCGACCGTAGTCACGCGCGGATGCGCGTACATGGTAACGATGACCGTTCCAATGCCCGGCAGTGGATCAAACGTCTCAAAATCGGGCGCCATGCGGCTCATGCCGATGATGATGCCATCCACCGGCAATGCGGCCATGCGACGCGTGGCCTCGGCAAGCGAAAACTCCTCGGTCTTGGACATCTCGACCAGCGTAATGGCGCAGCTATGCTCGCGAGCAGCGCTGGCAATGCCGTCGATCATTGAGAGGTTGCCAAACTTGGTGACATCGTTGATGCATAGGCCGACCGAATGGTAACGGCCGTCGCGCAGCGAGCGACCGGCATAACTCGGACGAAAGCCGAGCTCTTGCATAGCGGCCTGCACGCGCTGGCGCGTCTGCTCGTTAACGTTGGGCAAGCCGTTGGCGACGCGCGAAACCGTCTGCTGCGAAACGCCAGCAGCGCGGGCGACGTCGGCCATGGAGACCGGACGCGTACCTGTATCGTTGGACGGGCGCCTTGCCACAAGATCACCTTCACCCTTGCGAGATCTGAATAGCGTGAATGCCGGCCCGGGCAGAAATACATCCCGCGCCGAGGCCCGCTATCGTCGGACGCATGTTAACGTACTCTACTTTTTCTATCTGCATCTCTTCTGCTTTATAAGTCCATACGGCAGTACCGTTCACGGCTGAATTTCTACCGATTACCAGATTCTCAAAAAGTGACAAGCGATGTGTTATGAGTACGTTAGCATAGCCCGTAACGTGCGGTATCGCAAACACTTGGTTCATGCCGCTTCAAATTGTTAACGTACTCATAACGACGCAAAAAATCGTCCGTAAGCGCCAAGGAAAGGACCCCCATGACCACCCCCGACGAAAAGACGCTCGCCACGCTCACCAAGCTGTTTGAGGAGGAGTTTGGCCCCATCGGCGACCGACAGGTGCTCTATGTGCACGCGCCCGGCCGCTCCGAAATCAGCGGCAACCATACCGACCACGAGGGCGGCCACGTCATCGCCGGCTCGCTCGATGTCGCTGTCGACGGCATCGCCGTGGCGACCGACACCAACAAGGTTCGCGTTGCCGACGAGGGCTACCCCACCTTTGAGATTACGCTCGACACGCTGGATGTTCAGGAGGCCGAGAAGGGCACGTCCGCGAGCCTCGTCCGCGGCATGGCCCACGAGGTCGCTGCCCTGGGCGTTGAGCCCCGCGGCTTCGACTTTGCCTTCACCTGCTCCGTCCCCTCGGGCGGCGGTCTTTCCAGCTCCGCTGCCGTCGAGGCCGCATACGGCCGCGCCATGGAGACGCTCTGGGGCGCACCCGCCATTGAGCCCGTCGCGCTTGCGCAGATGAGCCAGCGCACCGAGAACAACTACTACGGCAAGCCCTGCGGCTTGATGGACCAGGCCGCCGTGTGCCTGGGCGGCCTCGCCTACATGGATTTTGAGGATCAGGCAAGCCCCGAGACTCAGAAGCTCGAGCTCAACTTTGAGGATCACGGCTATGCGCTCGTGCTCGTTAAGGTGGGTGCCGACCACGTGGCAGCCACCGACGACTACGCCGCCGTACCGTGCGAGATGCAGGACGTTGCTGCCGAGTTTGGCAAGACACGCCTGTGCGAGGTCGACGTTGCCGACTTTGACGCCAAGCTCCCCGAGCTGCGCGCCAAACTGGGCGACCGCGCTTGTCTGCGCGCCGTTCACTACTGGTACGAGAACGGCCTGGTCGACAAGCGCTGGGCAGCTCTTAACGCCGGCGACATCGACCAGTTCCTGGTCCTGACGCGCGAGTCCGGCGCCAGCTCTGCCATGTACCTGCAGAATGTCGTTGCCAAGTTGGGCTCCGAGCAGCCCTCCATGTATGCGCTGGCCCTTGCCGAGCATGTGCTCGACGGCCGCGGCGCCGTCCGCATCCACGGCGGCGGCTTTGGTGGCACCATCCAGGCCTTCGTGCCGCTCGACCTAGTCGACACCTTTATTACCAAGATGAACGGCTGGCTGGGCGAGGGCTCTGCCCGTCACTACGCAATTTCTGACAAGGGGGCTTACGCGGCATGGCTGTAACGACCGACGTGCGCGAAGCTGCGCAGAACCTGATTGAGTACGCCATCCACCGATCCATGATTGGGCAGGACGACCGTATCTGGGCCTACAACACCATTCTTGAGTGCATTGGCGCCACGGGCCCCGCGCTCGACATGGCCTGGGCGCTGCAGACCGAGAAGATTTCGCTTCTGCACCCTGACACACTCCCCGACTTTGACCTTGAGGGCACGCTCGCCGTACTTTCCGAGGCCGCCGTTGCCAACGGCGCTGCCGCGTAAGCCCCCTTGTCAGAAATTGCGTAGCCGCATCGCTATGCGCATCATGGGCGCGCTCATGCCAAGGCCTTCGGTTGTAAACGAGGAGTTCAACGGACGTATGGGCGTCAACGAGCCCCGCGCCGCGACCGACTGGTTCTACGGTCTGTGCTGCGACGCCGGCTACGTGCGCCGTGCCGCCATCGCGCGCAACATCAAATGGAGCACCCCCACCAACTGGGGCGACCTCGAGATCACCATCAACCTGTCGAAGCCCGAGAAGGACCCGCGCGATATTGCCGCAGCCGGCGCCGCCAAGAACACGGGCGAGAAGTATCCCGCCTGCCAGCTCTGCATCGAAAACGAGGGCTACCCCGGA
>CABUBS010000110.1 GCA_902489855.1 uncultured Collinsella sp. | reverse complement strand
GAAGTCGGCATCCGGGTTCTTGCCCGTCACCAGGTAATATGCCGAGCGCACGGCGGCCTCCATCACGCCGCCCGTGGCGCCAAAGATCACACCCGCGCCCGTGCCAAAGCCCAACGGCGTATCGAGCGGCTCCTCGACCAGCGTGTCAACGCTCACGTGGCTCGCGCGGATCATGCGCACCATCTCGCGCACCGTCAGCGCAACGTCCACGTCGGGCGCGCCGCCCTCGCCCATCATGCTCGGCAGCGCACACTCGGCCTTCTTGGCCGTGCATGGCATAACGGACACCACGAACAGACGCTCGGGCTCCACGCCCAGCACCTTGGCGTAGTAGGTCTTGGCGATAGCGCCGAACATCTGCTGCGGCGACTTTGACGTGGACAGGCTGTCGACAAACTCGGGGTAACGTGCCTTCACAAAGCGCACCCAGCCCGGGCAGCAGCTCGTAAACATGGGCCAGCCGCGGCTGTCGCCCTCACCCTTAGCGGCGGCGCCCAGGCGCTCGAGCAGCTCGGAGCCCTCCTCCATAATGGTGAGGTCGGCCGAGAAATCGGTATCGAACACATACTCAAAGCCTACGCGGCGCAGCGCGCAAGCCAGACGCTCGACGGTTGCCTCCTCGCGCGGAATGCCGAGCTCCTCGCCCCAAGCACTACGCACGGCCGGCGCGATCTGCACCAGCACGATCTTGTCGGGATTAGCAAGCGCGTCAAACACGGTCTCGGTGTCGTCGCGCTCGCGCAGCGCGCCCGTCGGGCAATGC
The DNA here is from genome assembly GCA_902489855.1 of uncultured Collinsella sp. Classification (GTDB taxonomy): domain Bacteria; phylum Actinomycetota; class Coriobacteriia; order Coriobacteriales; family Coriobacteriaceae; genus Collinsella. Next base: position 6,194 of record CABUBS010000110.1, on the reverse strand, counting down.
GTGATGCACTGGCCGCACGCGACGCAATCGGTCTTGCCGATCGGCACGCGCCCGCGGGTGCCCACGGCGGTATGCGTGGCGCGGTTGGTCAGGTCCCAAATCCCTAGGCCCTGTACGCTCTCGCACACCTTGATGCAGCGCATGCATTTAATGCACTTGTCGTTTTCACGGATGATGGGGAAATCGAAATCCCAGCCCTCGCCCGCCAAATGCCTTTGATACGGCAGATAGAAAATGCCCAGGTCGTTGGCAATGGTCTGCAGGTTGCAGTTACCGCTGCGCACACAGCTCGTGCAGCGTGAATCGTGCTGCGAAAGCAGCAGCTGCACGTTGGTGCGGCGCGCCTCACGGGCCTTGGGGCTGTTGGTATGGACCACCATGCCATCGAGCACGTAGTTGTTGCAGGCGGCAACCAGCTGGTCGCAGCCCTCAACCTCGACCACGCACACGCGGCAGCCGCCGATCTCGTTCAGATCGCGCAGGTAGCACAGGGTGGGAATCTGGATACCGACGGACTTGGCCGCGTCCAGGATCGTGGTGTGCTCGGGTACCACGACCTCGCAATTATCGATAGTGAGCTTGACCATGTTGTGCGCTCCGTTTTCGCTGTTGTCGCCGACGGTGGTTTTGTTGAGCTCTACCATTCCAGGTTCCTCCCTCCGCGGAACGCGCCGAAGCCAAAGTGGTCGCAGCGCAGGCAGCGGCTCGCCTCCTGGCGCGCCTCCTCCTCGGTGAGACCCTGCTCGACCAGATTCCAATCGTGAATGCGCTCGCCGGCCTCGCGCTCGCCCAGCTCGCAACGGCCGCACTCGTGCTTGCCCTTAAACTGCACGGTCGGCAGCTCCACGTCGAGCTTGATCTTGTGGTCAAAGCCCAGGTAGCGGTCGATGTTTGCCGAAGCCACGCGGCCGGCGTTGATGGCACGGATGACGGTGGCGGGACCGGTCTGGCAGTCGCCGCCGCTAAAGAGGCCATCGAAGTTGGGCACGGCGCCGTCCGAATCGGTAACGACGCGACCCCACTTACAGGCGATGCCCATGTCCTCAAACGGCTTGGAATCGATGTCCTGGCCAATGGCCACAAACACGCGCTCGCAGGGAATGACGCGCTCGGGCGTGGCTGCGGCACGCGGGGCCGGACGCCCACGGCGAGGCTCGCCGATAATCTGCGGTTGCACGCGCAGGCCGCTCACGCGACCATCTTCGCCCGTCTCGATGGCGAGCGGCGCCGTGAGCTCCAGAACCTCGCAACCCTCGGCCTGGGCGCCGGCGATTTCGGCGTCCTGAGCCGTCATATCGCAGATGCGACGGCGGTAGACGATGCTCACCTTTTCGGCACCGCAGCGCACGGCAGAGCGCGCCACGTCCATGGCCACGTTGCCGCCGCCGATGACGCACACGCGCTGGCCGCTCAGGTCGGGCAGCTCGTCGTCTCCAATGGCACGCAGCATCTTGACGGCCGACTCCACGCCGGGCGCCTCTTCGCCCGGAAGGCCGAGCTTCTTATCGCTGTGGGCACCGATGGCCAGGTAGACGGCATCGAACTCGTCGCGCAGGCGGGCGAGCTCCTCGCCGCTCACGGAGTGGTCGAGCTCCACGTCGATGCCGGCGCTCAAGATCCAGTCGATCTCGGCCTGCAGGCGCTCGCGCGGCAGGCGGTAGCTGGGGATGCCGTAGCGCAGCATGCCGCCCAAGTGGTGACGCTGCTCAAAGATGGTCACCTTGTGGCCCATCACGGCTAGGTAGTAGGCACAGGAAAGGCCGGCCGGGCCGCCGCCGATCACGGCGACGCGCTTACCAGTGTTGTCCACTACATGCGGCTTGTGGTCGTTGAGGTCACTGTGCTCAACGGCAAAACGCTTGAGGGCGAGAATGTTCATAGGGTCATCGACCATGCCGCGGCGGCAGTGCATCTCGCAGGGATGCTCGCACACCAGGCCGCAGACGAGCGGCAGCGGGTTGTTCTTGCGGATGACCTTGACGGCGTCGGCATAGCGGCCGGCCTCGACGAGCGAAATGTACCCGGGAATGTCGACGTGCGCCGGGCAGCCCGAGACGCACGGGACGCGGGCCTCGCGGTCAAAGCCACAGGAGTGCTCGCGGATGTGGTGCTCAAAATCGTCACGGAAACCGCGGATAGCCGTAAGCGCCATGGCGCCGGCCTCGTAACCGATGGCGCAATCGCTCGAAAGATAGATGGTGCGGGCGGTGCGCTCGATCAGATTGAGCGTGGACTCGTCGGCGCGGCCCTCGAGCACATCGGCGAGCAGATCGCTCAGCGCGCTCAGGCCCACGCGGCAGGGCGTGCACTTGCCGCAGCTCTGGGTGGAGCACAGGTTGACGAGCGCTGCCGTAAACTCAACGGGACACGGGGCGAGCGAACTCACCGCCAGACGACGTCCGAGCGCATCGTGCAGGTCGTCCATGACGGCCTGAGCGTGGCTGCGTTCCATTACGTGCAGTCGAGCCATAAGATCCCCTCTCACATGGCAGCCCGGAGGCGAGGCCGGGCGAAATTGCTACACGCACAACACTGACCTAAAAAGTTGTGAGGTCTCCATACGGTTCGGCAGGCGGTATAAAATGTCACCCTCAGCGGTGAAATAGAACATTACCGCAGATAAATGCCATATTTGATAAAACGCGTTACCAAATTGCAATATTCAATGTGAAAAAGAGCGCCTTACTATTTTTCCTTTTTGATCCGTTTTCCTCCGTCTCCTTCGGATCACATGATCCCTTGGGAACGGAGGAAAACGGATCGTTTTTGGTGCAAAAGGGCCAGGTTTGTTTGCACCAATCTCACTTGCGCTAGATGAAGAGCTCGCATTCCTTCCGCGCGACGCAAACCTTGCTCAGCATCTGGGAAACAGCGGATAGTTTGTTGGAATCAAGCTTGCGAGCACCTCGCGGACATACGGCGATGCAGCGCATGCAGGAGATGCACGCCTCGCCAGCTGCTCGTTTGGGGTCACTCTTGTCGATAGCGCAAACGGGGCACGCCGCGGCGCATGCACCGCAGGAGACACAATCCTCTGTTGCCTCGGGTGCCATGCGGTGACCTCCGGCTTGTTTATAAGGACGATTGCCGGGGATAGAGGGCCCGGACGCATCCTCAGCCAACAGCTTTTGCTGAATTTGCTGCGCAAACTCTGCGAGCTGCGCCGCATCCTGCGCATCCGGTCGCCCAGCAGCAAACTGACGAGCAACGGAATGCTCAGCAATAGCAGAAACCGCTGCAACAACCCTAAATACGGCGCGCTTCGCAACGTCCTCCAGCTCTACGAGCGTGTCCTCAAACGCACGGTTTCCGTATACGCAAACCAAAACAGCCCGAGCCCCGTTGCCGCGCACCATGCCCAACCGGTCAGCCACCACAGCCGGGATTCTACCGGCATACGCCGGCACAGAGATTACGGCCACGTCGTCCTCAGTCATCGAGACAGCGCTGAAATCTAGCCCGCTATCGGCCAGATCGACGGTAACGGTATTCTTGTCCAGTGCCCCGGCCACAAGGCCAGACACCTTCTGCGTTCCACCCGTCGGACTAAACACAATTTCGAATACGCTCATCGAGACACCCTCCCCCTACGTCTGGCAACGCGTCAAGCCGTTTTCACATCCAGCCAGAGTATACGGCACGTGGGATCCCCATTTTGGTGCATCAAGCACCCCAATGCACCAACCCTACGCTGTCTGCCTCTTCGTTTTGTATAAATTACGGTACAGATTGTATATATTTACGGGATACCGCCGTGTTCTCCCGAGGTACCCCATCCTGGCCCGTGCAAAAAACGGAGTATTCTGCAACGTGACCGCGCCAGCAATACCCCGAGCGGGCAAACCTTTAGGGCGCTGCGTCATTTTGGGTTCCGACATGGCGAGAATGACGCGCCCCTGCTCCGGAAAACGACGAAATCTGACTCAGAACGCTCGCTAGGGATATCCGAAAGCCACCGTTGGCGACGTCAAATCATATGCAGACAACTCGAACTGCAGAATACTCCAAAAAATGCACGGCGCACCCCATGGGACCCATTGCCGCATGGTAGGAAACAGGCCCACGGCATCCTCTAGATGCATTCCCGAGGAAATCACATTTGAACTAGCGATCGGATACGGCAAACAAAAAGGGCCCCGAGCGTAGTTGCTCGGGGCCCTTGGTTCACCTCGCTCTAGCGGGCGATGCGTATGTTACTTGCGCTTGCCGCCGCCGTCACCGGGGCGACGGGAGCTGCCGCCGCGCTTGCCGCCACGACTATTGCCATAGCTACCACGATTATCGCGACCGCCGGCACGGCCGCCGCGGGAGCCGGCCTGGTTGCCGCCACGCCCGCCACGATAGCCGCCACGACGCTCCTCGCGGGTATCGTCGTAGTTGCGCCAGTCATCGCGGCGATCGCGGCTGGCACGCGGATCGCGGCGATCGCGCGACTCGTTAGAGCGGCCAGCACCGCTGCGGCTGCCATTGCCACGAGTGCCCTCGCGATGCTCGCCGCCACGGCCACCGCGCTCATCAAAGCGCTTGCCGCCACGGGACTCGCCGCCGCGAGTACCACGCTCGCCACGCGAACCGCGGCCCTCGCCGCCACGGCGCTCATCACGGCCGCCGCGCTCGTCATCGCGACCGGAACGACGACGATCGCCCGAACCACGCTTGCCGCCACGCGAGCCACGGCCCTCGTCCTCGCGCTCGACACGGCGACGACCGCCGCGGTCCTCGTCCTCGCGGCGACGGCGATGCGCCTCGCCCTGGAACTGCTTGGCACGGCGCTCGGCACGGTTGCCGCGCGGGGCCTGCTCAACGACACCAGCACCGCCGCGCTCCTCGGCAGCCACCTCGCGGGCCACGCTCTCCACAGCCTCGTCCACGCGAGCCTGAACGCCCTCGCGCACGCGGGTCTTGCCGCCGCGCTTGGGACGGCTCGGACGCTCACCGTCGCCGCGACGCTCGTCTCGACCGCGGTTGGAACGACCGGCCACATCACCGTAATCGTCGCCGTTGCGTTTGCCGTCGCGACGCGCCTGCTCAAGCTTCTTCTTGCTCTTGGACTTGCCGCGCTTGGTCTTCTTCTTCACCTTAAAGGCCGCAGGATCGCGCTCGGGGTCAACCGCGGGCGGATTGGGGCCCACATGCAGGTCGCCGGCCTCGTAGATGTCGGCGGTCTTGTCCATGAGCTTCTCGATCTCGTAGAACTCATCGACATCCTGCTCGGTCACAAACGTGATGGCCCAGCCCAGCTCGCCGGCGCGGCCCGTACGGCCAATACGGTGGATGTAGTCGGTCGGCTCGGCCGGCACGTCAAAGTTCACGACGTAGCGCACGTCGCTGATGTCGATGCCGCGGGCGAGCACGTCGGTTGCCACCAACACGTCGACGGTACCGTCGCGGAAGGCCGAAAGGGCACGCTCGCGCTGAGCCTGGCTGCGGTTGCCGTGAATCGCGGCGGCCTTGATGCCCTTGCGCTCCAGACGACGGCAGCAGCTGTCGGCGCGGTGCTTGGTGCGCATAAAGACGATGGTGCGCTCCGGGCCCTCCTTCTTGAGGAACTCGGGCAGCAGATTGTTCTTGGCCTCGATGGACACCGGGAATACAAACTGGTCGACGGTGTCGGCGGTCGACGTGGCGGGCGCGATCTCCACGCGTGCCGGGTCGCTCACCAGGTCGGTGATCTCGCCCACGGCCTCCTCGTCGAGCGTGGCCGAGAACAGCAGCGTCTGACGCTCGGCCGGCGTCTCGCGCACAATGCGGCGGACGGCGGGCAAAAAGCCCATGTCGAGCATGCGGTCGGCCTCGTCCAGCACCAGCACCTTGACCTCGTCCAGGTGGCAGGCGCCCTGCTCGATCAGGTCAACCAGACGGCCCGGCGTAGCGACCAGGATGTCACAGCCGTACTTGAGCGCCGCGGTCTGCGGCTTGTAGCTCACGCCGCCCACGACGGTCACGGCGACATGGCCAGTGACGTCGGCAATCTTGCTCGCGACCTCGTCGATCTGCTGGGCAAGCTCGCGCGTGGGGGTGATGACGAGCATCAAGGGACCGCGACCGTTGCCCTCGGGCTTCTTGGCGCCGCGACGGCGGTTGCGACCGCCACGCTCGCGCACGGGCTTGGGCGGAGCGATGTGCTCCAGGTTGTTCATGGTCGGCAGCAAGAAGGCGGCCGTCTTGCCGGTGCCGGTCTGAGCAGCGGCAAG
>CABUBS010000109.1 GCA_902489855.1 uncultured Collinsella sp. | reverse complement strand
AGTCGCTGTGGCAAAACAGCGCGTTACGATCGCAGACGTCGCTCGAGAGGCGGGAACCTCGACGGCAAGCGTCTCGTATTACCTCAACGACAAACGAGAAAAGCTTAGCGAGAAGACGCAGAACAAAATCGCGCGCGTCATTAAGGAACTCGGATACGTTCCCAACGCCCAAGCGCAGACGCTCACCGGCAAGCAAACCCACGTCATTGCCATCATCATTTTGGATAACACCAACAAATGGGCGGGGCTCGTTCTCAATGGCATGGAGCAGGTCATGCTCCCCGCGGGCTACCAGACGGTCGTTTGCACGAGCAACTTTAACCCCGAGACCGAGCTCATGTACGTCGACAAGATGCTCTCGCTGGGCGTCGATGGCTTTATCATCCAGCCCACGGCAAACTTCAAAGCCGTGCATGACCGCATTAGACGCGCCGGCAAGCCGGTCGTCTTTTTCGATGCGGCCATCTATAGCCCAGGTACCAGCTGGATCAAAACCAACCTTTACGACGGCGTGTACAACGCCACACAGGCACTCCTCGACGCCGGCTACGAAGATTTCTTTTCCATTGCCGCCAACATGACCGAAATGCGCACCCGCATGGAGCGTTTTCAGGGGTATGCCGAGGCGCTGGCAGCGAACGGGCAGCTCTACAAAGCGATTCCCATCGATCACAACAAGCCGTCAATCAACGAGCTCACCGAATACTTTAAATTCAAGTTCAATCCCGCCAAGCGAACCCTTATCTTCGTGCAAAATCAGTGGGCACTTCCCCGTGTCTACAAGGCCCTCCAGCCAATGGCCCATCTGCTTCCGCAGCAAATCGGCCTTTTGGGACTCAACTGCGAAGACTGGACTAATCTCACCACACCGACCGTCTCCACCATCATCGAGCCCGTCGACCAAGAAGGTCGCGAAGCAGCCGAGATGCTGCTCGCCCTACTTGACGGAAGCAGCGAACCCGGCGAGCAGCGCATTCTCGAGTGCAAGCTCAACTGGCTCGACTCCACCTCGATCTAGACCGCGGGACAAATGAATCAGTAGCGTTTGTCTCAAATCTTAAGTATTTGTTCGACAGAACGGCCCCTGCCGGCTCCTGCTAGACTGGTAGATTCCCAACCGTCCATCCAGGAGCCTCCATGTCGCGCAAGTCCGCCTACAAGCAAGTACTTTCCATCGGCACCGCCGTGGTGCTGGGGTTTGCGCTGTTCACAGGGTCGCTCGACGGGGCGCCCAAGCTGTTGTCGCCGCAAAGCGATGAGCAGGCAGCGGCTCTGGCCGAGAAGCAAGACGAGAGTCCCAGCCGCACCGACGACGAGGCGGACCTGGTTGCCCGACTCGAATCGGGAACAGCGAGCTCCTCGGACTCTCAAAATAGCCAAGACTCTGGCGATGGCTCCGATTCCGCCGCAACCGACACCGGCGACGGCGCTTCCGCGGACAGCGCCGCCACCCCCATCGACGAGGTCGAAAACCCCGACCTCAACCGCGCCCGCGGTGTTTATCTCAGCAGCATTCCCGACTACGCCGGCAACCCCTATGTTGCCCTTCGCGCCGACAGCACGCACCCGCTCGGCACGCCATCATTCACACTCGATGAATACGAGCGCGCTACAGAAGAGGGTTGCTTTAAGAAGTTCTCCAAGCTCGACAGCCTGGGCCGCACCCGCAAAGCGCTTGCCTGCGTGGGCCCCGAATCACTCGGTCAAGGCGAGCGCGGCGATATCTCGCGTATCCATCCCGCTGGATGGCGCCAGCAGCGCTACGACTTTATTCCGGGCCAGAGCCTCTACAACCGCTGTCACCTCATCGCCTGGTCGCTCTGCGGCGAAAACGCCAACCGCAAGAATCTCCTCACCGGCACGCGTTATCTCAACGAGACGGGCATGCTGCCGTTTGAAGAGCAGATTCTCGGCTACATCCGCGACACGGGCAACCATGTGCTCTACCGCGTCACGCCCATGTATAACGAAGAGGAACTTGTCTGCCGTGGCGTGCGCCTTGAGGCGCAATCGGTCGAGGACCACGGCAAGACCCTCTGCTTCCACGTATATTGCTACAACCTGCAGCCGCACGTGCAGATCGACTACGCCACCGGTCGCAACCAGGCATCCGGAGACCAGTGCCGACCGCGCCACCCGTAACCCAAAGATGATCTGTTTTCCTCCGTCCCCCAGGGATCAAAAAGGGCCGCCCTGGGTTACCCAGAGCGGTCCTTGCATCGGCATATATGTTGCAGGCAACGCCACACGCTACTTGGCGCGACCCTCCTCATAGCGCTCGACCAGCTTGGCCTGAACGTCATAGGGAACCTGCTCATAGCCAGCGGGCTTCATGGTAAAGTCACCCGTGCCGCGCGTGATAGAGCGCAGGCGCGTCGAGTAATCCGTCAGCTCGGCGAGAGGTGCCTGGGCGATGACCACGGTGTCGCCGCGTTCATCGGTCTCCATGCCCGTCACGCGACCGCGCGATGCCGAGATGTCACCCATCACGGCGCCGGCGTAGCTCTCGGGAATAGTCACCGTGATTTCCTCGATGGGCTCCAGCACCACCGGGTCGGCATCGGCGCATGCCTTGCGCAGGCCGATGCGAGCCGCCGCGCGGAACGCCATCTCGTTGGAGTCGACGCTGTGATACGAGCCGTCGTACACAGCCACGCGAATGCCCGTGAGCGGGTAGCCGGCAATGATGCCGTCCTTCATGGTCTCCTGGACACCCTTGTCCACGGCGGGGATCAGCGAGCGCGGAATGCGGCCGCCCACGACCTCATCCACAAACTCGTAGCCGTCGCTCGTGCCGTCGGGCCCAATAAGCGGCTCCACGCGCAGCCAGCAGTCGCCGTACTGACCGGCGCCACCGGTCTGCTTCTTGTGGCGACCCTGGGCGCTCGCCGTGCGGCGGATGGTCTCGCGATACGGAATGCGGATCGGCACGCTCTTGGCCACGACCTTGGTGCGATCCTCCAAACGGTTGAGCAGCACCGAAACCTGCGCCTCACCAACGGCGGAGATGATAGTCTGGCCCGTCTCCTCGTCACGATCGATGCTCATGGTCGGATCAGCCTTGCACGCCTTCTCGATAAACGTATAGAGCTTCTCTTCGTCGCCACGGTTCTCGGCCTCGATGGCAATGCGGTACTGCGAGTTGGGGAACTTAAACGCCGCAGCCTCGACCTTGCCGGTAATCGAGAGCGTATCGCCCGTCTCGGCCGCCAGCTTGGGCGCCACGATGATGTCGCCGGCATAGGCGTGACCGACCTCGGTCATGTCGCGGCCGCACATCACATACAGGTGGGCCAGACGATCGCTCTTGCGGGTACGCGCGTTGATCAGCTCAAGACCCGGCTCAAGCGTACCCGTCAGCACCTTGATAAAGCTGATGCGACCCTGCTGCGGATCGGCCAGCGTCTTAAACACAAACGCCACCGGACGGTCATCGTCGCTCGAAATCTTGAGCGAATCACCGTCGATGAGCGGCATCTCGCCGTAGTCCGTCGGCGCCGGGAAGTACGTGGCGATGTCGTCCATCAGCGAGTTGACGCCCTGCTCCTTAATGCAATCGCCCGCAAAGACCGGCACAAAGATGCGCTCGGCAATCGCCTTCGACAGCAAGCCCTCAAGCTCCTCCTGCGTCAGCGTCTCCTCGCCTTCCAAGTACTTCATCATCAGTTCGTCGTCAGCCTCGGCCACCAGCTCGCACAGATGGTCATGGGCCTCCTCGGCCTGGGCACGATACTCCTCGGGAATCTCCGACTCAACGGCTTCGGCGCCGTTGCAATGGCGCGCCTTCATGCGCACCAGGTCGATGATCTGATGATGAACCTCGCCCTCGCCCCAGGGAAGGGTCACGGCGCCCAGTCGCGTGCCAAAGCGCTCCTGCAGCAGGTCCATCGTGGTCGCAAAGCTGGCCTCGGAGCGCGACAGGCGGTTTACGAACACCGCACGCGCCAGGCGCAGGTCCTCGGCGGCATACCAGAGCTTAACCGTCGTAGGCTGCGGGCCGGCCTCGGCGTCGACCACAAACAGAGCCGTCTCGCAGACGCTCATCGCGGCAAAGGCGTCGCCGATAAAATCGGGGTAGCACGGGGCATCGAGCACATTGATGCGCGCGCCCTTCCAGTCGATCGGCGCGATGGTCGTCGAGATGGAAAATGCACGCTTGACCTCTTCGGGGTCATAGTCGAGCGTGGGCTTGGTGCCGTCGTGGCCGCCCAGGCGGGCGGTCTTGCCGGAAAGGTGGAGCATGGCCTCGGCGAGTGAAGTCTTGCCCACCCCGCCTTGGCCTACGAGCACCACGTTCCTTACGTTACCGGTCTTGGGAGCACCCATGATGACCTCCTTGCAGGGCCGCGCGCAATGCGCGACGCCAACGGGGAGAGTTCGCGGTCGGTGCCGTCCCGGGAGCAGCATGGTCGGCAGCCGAGCCGACTCACCCTCCAAATGTCCTATGCCACCACCCTACCCTCACGGGCGGCTGTCCATGCATACCTTTCGGCACACGTATGAATACAGGCGGCGAGAGGAAGAGACAAGCTTGTGAGGCAATTATTGAACCCCGTCGATGTAAACAAAAAGCCGCCACAGACCGTAAGACCTGTGGCGGCTTCGCCTCAATTAATAGTTGAGTAAATACCTGAGCCTATCCCTCGATACGGCTCAAGAACTCACGCGTGCGCCGCTCGCGCGGATGGTCGATGACCTGCTCGGCAGGACCCTCCTCGACAATGCGGCCTCCGTCCATAAAGACCACGCGATCGGCAACATCGCGCGCAAACTGCATCGCGTGGGTCACGATCACCATCGTCATATTCTGCGCGGCAAGGTCTTTAATGACACGCAGCACCTCGGCCGTTAGCTCGGGATCGAGCGCCGAGGTCGGCTCGTCAAAGAACAAGATTTCCGGGTCGAGCGCCAAGGCGCGGGCGATACTCACGCGCTGTTGCTGACCGCCCGAAAGCTCACACGGAACCTTGTTCTCGTTGCCCACAAGCCCCATCTGAGCAATCAATTCATGCGCACGAGCTTCCGCCTGCTCGCGCGGGCGCTTAAGAACGCGGATCGGCGCATCGGTGATGTTTTTCATCACGGTATAGTGCGGGAACAGATTGTAGTTCTGAAACACCAGGCCAAATCGCGAGCGCGCCTGCCTGGGCACATCGCCCTTCGCATAGACCGCGCCCGAACCCGCATCCGTCGCAACGGCAAGGTCGCCAAACGAGAGCGAGCCTCCGTCGAGCGTCTCGAGCAGCGTGGCACACCGCAGCAGCGTGGACTTGCCGCCACCCGAAGGCCCGATAATCGCCACGACCTCTCCACGCTTTACCTCGAGCGAGATATCCTTGAGCACCTCATTGCCGCCAAACGCCTTGCGAGCGTTCGATATATTCATTACCGAATTAATCATGGTAGTAATCCAATTTTTTCTCGGCGGCGCCCAGCAGCATCTCGACAACGAAATTAAAGACCCAGTAAATCAGCGCCGCAATCGCAAACGGCACCATGCTCACCTGCGAGGCGACCAGCGCCTTGGCCGTCGAGAACATCTCACCCACGCCAATGGCAAACGCCAGCGACGTGTCCTTGACCAGCGTGATGATCTCGTTGCCCATCGCCGGCAGAATACGCTTGGCGACCTGCGGCATCACGATATACAGAAACGTCTGCACGCGCGAATAGCCCAGCACCTCGGCAGCCTCGTATTGACCGCGCGGAATGGACTGCAAGCCCGAGCGATAGATCTCGGCAAAGTAACCGGCGTAGTTGATGATGAACGCCACGACGCACGCCGTCCACTTGGAATCGGGCGTGAGCGAAATGCCAAACACGTAATACGGGGCAAAGTAGATGGCAAACATCTGCAGCATGAGCGGCGTGCCGCGCATGACCGAGATATAGATGCGCGCAATCCAGCGAAGCGGCGCGATTTTGCTCATGCGCATAAACGCCACGGGAATTCCCAGCGGAATCGACCCGAGCAGCGTCAACACAAACAGCTGCAAACTGACCAAGAACCCCTGGCCAAGCATCTGCATCATGACCTGAATAGACATTACTTGAGCACCCAATTATCGAAAGACAAACCATAGCTTGAATATTTATCGCAGAGGTCCTTGACCGTGCCGTCCTCGTAGAGCGCCTTGAGCGACTCGGTCACGGCGTCGGCCGACTTGGTGTCGCCCTTCTTAAAGCCGACGGCGTAGTGCTCGCTGGACAGCGGCTCATCAAGCTGCGTATAAGCATCGGGCTTGGCGGCAAGCTGATACTGGGCAATCGAAAGGTCGCAAGCCACGGCATCGACCGCGCCGCTCTCGAGCTGCATAAACGCCGTGTTGTACTCACCGATGGTGTCGAGCGTGGCAAACGTCGCCGCCAGATCCTTCTGGTCACCCTCAAGCACATCCTGCGCAGCGGAATCGGTCTGGGTAATCACGGTCTTGCCGGCAAGATCGTCCCAGCTCTTGATGCCTGCATCCTTCTTTACCACCAGCACCTGCTCGTTGAGCATGTACGGCTCGGAGAACGTGTAGTCGTCCTCGCGGCCCTCCATGGTAAAGCCGTTCCAGATACAGTTGATGGCGCCCGAGTTGAGCAGCGTATCCTTGGCATCCCAGTCGATGGCCTCGTATTTGACCTCCCAGCCCTGCTTATCGGCAACAGCCTTGGCCAGATCGAGATCAAAGCCGGTGTACTCGCCATCGTCGCCCACAAAGCCGTACGGAGGATAGGACTTATCAAAGCCCACCACGAGCTTCTTGGACTCCGCAGCGCCCTTCACATCCTTGGCCGCGGCAGAGCCAGCAGCGGAGCCCTTGCCGGCACCACCGCCGCAACCGACAAGACCAAGGCCAAGCACCGTAGCGAGCGAGCCGGCTAGACCAACAAACTGACGACGAGACATATCGGTGTTCATGGTATCCCCCCTTGATGGCACTTTAGTTAAGTAAAGTGATTCGTGTAACGTCCAGAATCATACACTTTAGCGTGATAGAGCACAAGGCGAGTTTGCCCGCCGCGTGAGGGGTGTGGGGGTTAAGTTTCCTGC
>CABUBS010000108.1 GCA_902489855.1 uncultured Collinsella sp. | reverse complement strand
TGCCGACCCAAAGCGCCGGCCGAAGGCTACCGTGGGACTAATTAGATGCGCCCGGTGCGTATGCATTTGTCCCGGCCTGCTGAAAACTCCCAAAAATGCACAGTGCTCCCCAGGGGACCCGTGCGCGCAACGAAAACCATGCCCATGTCGCTATCCGCATCGCCATTGTAGCCTTCGGCCGGCGATTTGGGTCGGCAGACGGGCCTCGTCGAGACAAACAAGCATGCCTCGCGCCACGTCGGACCCCAAAATGACGTCGATCTCCGCAATGCCACCCGACTGCAGCGGCACCGGCAGAGCTCGCGGTGCTGAATACTCCGTTTTTTGCACGGCACGGGCGGGGGTACATCAGGATCAGAAAGGACATCCCAGCCTTTTTATGCGATCTGTAATGGGAAGTATGCAAAACACCAAGAGATAGCATTGCTGGTGTCCAAATTGAGCGCGGGGCAGCAGTACCTCCGCCCCGCACCCAAATCCAACAGAGCAGGGACGCTCATGGCGGATCCCCACCAAAACGCAAACGCGGCTCGAGCGCTATCCCAAAATAGGCTGTCCGAGCCGCGCTTAACGGTACGGCATGAATACTTAGCGCTCGTAAATCAAGTTACCTGCCAGGTAGGTGGCCTGAACCTTGGTGACCTGGAGCTCTTGTGGATCGACAGTGAGCGGGTTTTGGTCCAGGACTACCAGATCGGCGTATTTGCCGGGCTCCAGGCTGCCGAGGTTTTGCTCGTCGCCCACTGCGTACGCACTGCCAAGCGTGTAGTTGCGCAGGGCCGTTGCCGCGTCGATGCGCTCGCTCGGTAACCAGCCGCCCTCGGGCCAGTGACTGCGGGGGTCTTGGCGCGTGATGGCCGTGTAGAGCACGTTCATGCTGGTAACGGCTGTGATGGGGCTATCGGTACCGAAAGCTTGGCGGATGCCGCGCTGCTTATAGGTCGCAAACGGCCACATGATGCGGCTGCGTTCCAGGCCCAGGTCGCGCTCCGGGCCACCCGGGTCGAGCGTGATGTGGCAAGGCTGGCTCGAGGCAATGACGTTGAGCTTGCGCAGACGATCGATGTCCTCAGGCAGCAGATTCTCCAGATGCTCGAGCGTGTTATGACCGTGCGGGGGCAGACCGTAGAGCTCTGCCGCCTCCTCAAAGATATCGAGTGCGGCATGGATGGCACCGTCGCCGATAACGTGGATGCGCACGGTGTGGCCGCGCTCGGCTGCCGCCAGAACCAACTTGCGCATGCGCTCGACAGGAACCGTCAGGCGACCCTGGTCGCCCGGGAAGCGCGGGTTGGTATAGGGCTCAGTGAGGTATGCGGTATGCTCGCTCGACACGCCGTCAAAGAACTGTTTAAAGCCCGGCGCCGAGAGCAGTGCGTTGTTCGCGTAGCGGGTCTGGAGTTCTTCCAAGCGCGACTGGTCATCCAGCAGCGTGGGGAACAGATGCGCGCGGATGCCTAGCTTGCCAGTCGCCTGCAGCTTGTCGTAGACATCGTCGCGAATAAAGTCGCAGCCCGGCATGGGCATGAGCGACATGTCGCAGATCGAGGTGATGCCCTGCTCGGCCATACGCTTCATTTGGTCGGCATAGGCGCTCGCGATGCGGTCCTCGCCCAGCCACTCAAGGCAGCGCGGTAGCAGCTGCATGGCAGCCGCCTCGTGAGCAATGCCCGTGAGCTCGCCGTTTGCATCCTTGTCGTAGCTGCCGCCCGCTGGCGGCTCGCTGTCGCGTGTGACGCCGAGCGCCTCGAGCGCGCGGCTATTGAGCCACAGCGTATGACCGTCACCCGAGTACATAACACAGGGGCGATCGGGGGAGGCCGCGTCGAGCGACGCCTTGGTAGGATGCTCGGGCGGATCCCAGCGATAGTCGCGCCAACCTTGCGTCACAACCCAAGCGTCGTCGGGCAGGTCCTGGGAAAACTCGAGCGCATGTTGCACCAGCGCCGCCTCGGACGTGCCCATATCCATGAGCATGTACGGCGAGGAACCGACCGAGGTATGGAAGAAGTGCAGATGAGCGTCATGGAAACCGGGGCAGACAAACTGCTCGCCGTAGTCGATAACCGACGTGGCGGCGGGAGCGGCGGCGATCACGTCATCGGGTGCGCCGACCGCGACAATACGGTCGCCGGAGATGGCAATTGCCAGCTCGCGGGTGGTATCGACGCCGTCCTGGGCGGTAAAGACGTTTTTGGAGCGAACGATCCGATCAATATGGTGCATGGGCGTCCCCATCTCTGGCAGGAAATTCAACACCCCCGAGTGTACTCCCCCGCTCCCGTTACAAAATGCCAAGCGGCAAACGGCAACTTTACCAGTCCCAGCGGCAGGTGGCATACTGGAGAAAGCTTGTACGAGTTGCGTGATGGCACAGCAAGGAGCAATCGACCATGACCAAGACCAAAGCACAGCAGATTATGGCGGCAACTGAGGTTCGCGCGGCAGACGACGTCACCGCGGCCATCCAGGATATCGCCGCCGAGTTTGAACCCTATATCATCAAACAGCGCCGGCACTTCCATAAGCATCCGGAGCTGAGCCTTGCCGAGGAACGCACAACCTCCGACATCGCCAACCAGCTCGACGCCATGAACATCCCCTATGAGCGTCCGCTCAAGACCGGCTTGGTGGCAACCCTGTGCGGCACCGCGCCCGATGCCTACCGCGAGGACGGCACGCCGCGCCGCCGCATCCTGCTGCGCGCCGATATCGACGCCCTGCCCGTCACCGAGCAGACCGGCGAGGAGTTCGCCAGCGTCAACGAGGGCTGCATGCACGCCTGCGGCCACGATTGTCACATCGCCATGATGCTCGGCACACTGCAGATTCTGCGCCACATGACCGACGACATCCACGGCGAGGTCCGTATCGTCTTCCAGCCCAGCGAGGAAAACGGCCAGGGCGCCAAGCTCATGATCGGCACGGGTGTGCTCGACGGCGTTGATGGTGCCTACGCCGCGCATATCTGGAGCGAAGTCGACGCCGGCACCGTGAGCTGCGAGCCCGGACCGCGCATGGCCAATACCGACTGGTTCCGTATCGACGTACGCGGCACCTCGTGCCACGGCGCCATGCCCCAGCGCGGCCACGACGCCGTTATGGTTGCCGCCGAGATCGTCAACGCCTTGCAGACTATCGTTTCGCGCGAGATTAGCCCCTACGAGCCGGCGGTCATCACCGTCGGCGAGCTGCACGGCGGAACCGCGCGCAACGTTATCGCCGGCACGGCCTACCTCGCCGGCACGGTGCGCACCTACGGCGATTCGACCCACGAGGAAATGCCGGAGCTTATGCGTCGCATCGTGGAGCATACCGCGGCCGCCTTGGGCGCCGAGGCAGAGCTCACCGACTACACCATCGCCAACTACAAGGTCGAAAACGAGGTCGCCTCGAGCGAGCGCTGCCGCCAAGCCGTGCTCAAGTGCCTGGGCCCCACAGGCGAGGGCCATTACCGCGGCACGCTTTCGGGCGAAGACTTTTCGGAGTACCTGCGCCGCGTGCCGGGCGTTCTTGCCTTTGTTGGCACGCGCAACCCCCAGATTGGCGCCACGTACGCCCAGCATTCCTGCTTTTACAAGATTGACGAGACCGTGCTGGCAAAGGGCTCCATGGTGGCCGCCCAGTATGCTATCGACTTTTTGGCCGAGCCCACGCAAGAGGAGCTCGACGGCCCCGCGATTACCGCGGTCGCCGAAACCAACCCCGATCTGGCCGCCAAGTTGCGCTCTGCCAAGGCGACGACCGCCGAGGCTCGCGACGCCATCCATGATGCCCGAACGGCTCGCCATGCCGCGATCAAGGGCATCCACGACGCACGCGCTGCTGCACGCCGTGAGGAGAAGCACGACGAGTAATCGATTCGCTGGCATCTCGCAGTCATAGCCGCATCGCGATATCAAAGCGGGGGCGGACGCTTCGGCACGTCCGTCCCCGCTTATTTGTCAAGCGCTATTTCTACCGTTTCTACCCCGTCCCCAAATGGCAGACGGCATGGCTACTCGTCCTGAGGTTCCTCGTCGGAGCTTGGCTCGGACGCCGACTCAGGTGCAGGTGCCGGCTCAGGCTCAGGCTCAAGCGCAGGCTCGGGCTCAGATGCCGTCTCAGACTCGGGCGCCGGCTCAGGCTCGGTCGCGGGAGCGGGTGCAGGTGCCGGCGAAGCATCCGGAGCACTGTAACCCGAAGCAGCGGACTTCTTCTCGAAGGGCAATACAAAAGTCAGGACGTCGTCCTTATCCTCATCGGCCCATTCGCTTGCATAACGTGCAACCCAATAGCCAACGGCACGGTGCTTGAGCATCTTGCCAAAAACCGTAAGAAATACGGTGACGAAAGCGACCAGCACCAGGAACAGCGCGAGCGTGACGCCACCGCCGGTAACAATTGCCTCAATACCCGTAGGACGATAGTAGTAGCTATACATACCGACAGAGGCAATGGCGCCAAAGACGACCGTCAAGATCCATGTGACAACGTTGGCGACCAGGCCCGTCAAAAACTCGGGAAGGAACGAAGCACAGAACAGCTTGGTCTTGTTGTGCTTAAACGCCGCCCAGACCTTATCGAGCGAAAACGCGCTCTCGACACGCCCGGTCACCGCAAAGTGCATCACGGCGATGTCGGCGAACATCTTAAAGAAGACACCCAGAATCGCCGAGGCAATTAGCGCCAGGACAAGCAGGCCAAGCGAGCCAAACAGCGCAGCCTCGAGCGCATAAGAGCCGTAATAAGAATACGAGCCCGCAGCGCCAATTACCACGCCCTCCACCAGCGAAAGCACTACACCGATAACGGGAATGGCAGCGATAACCTCGAGCACGACCGAAATAACGCTCGAAAAGACTCCGAGACCAAACGACGTGGAACGCATCAGCGGACGATCCATGCCGTCATCGATCTTAAGCGACAGATCGCGACCCCACTCGATGCCAAAGCCGGAACCGCACACGCTCGCAATGCAAGCTGCCAAAAAGCCGATGGCAGCCGCAATGCCGCCAATAACGGGAATAAACAACACGAGCACCGACACAACGCAAATCAGCGCCGGCAAAAACGCGATTTGGCATACACGCTGAAGCACACCCGGAGTCTTGGTCATATCTTGGAACGCCTGAGCCACACAGCCCTTTGGCGCATTCGCCACGGGCGGTTGCGGAACAAACTGCTGGGGCTGAGGCTGTCCCTGGGGAGCGGGGCCAGCGGCACCGGCATTAGGAGCACCACACACGCCGCAGAACTTGTCGTTATCGCCCATGGGGGCGCCACACTGCGAGCAGAACATAGAATCATCCCTTCGCATCTTGAACGAATCACTTGGATCGCAAACGTTGTCTTTAGCATCATTATTGCCCAATGTGGGGTCAAATACTCAAAGATGACCGATTTGCATGGTACACGGCGCCAGCAGGCGGTTCGTTGAATACGTCTGTGCTAGTTCGTTCCGCGGAAGCCCTTGCCGACGATCTCGGAGCTGTCGACAATCGTGATAAAGGCACCCGGATCGACTTCGCGCGCATAGCGGCGCAGTTGCACGGCCTCGCGACGGCTCAGCACGCTCATGATCACCGTCACGCACTTGCCCGAGAAGGCACCGTAGCCGCGGCTGATGGTCGCCGTGCGGTTGAGATGCTTGACGATAAACTCCTCGACCTTAAGGGGCTCGGAACAAATGACCGTGCAGACTTTGCGCAGGTGAATGCTCTCGATGGCTTTGTCGACCACGAGTGTCTTGGCAAACAGGCCGAGCACGCAATACAGACCGACACGCGGGCCATACAAAAAGGCCGCGATGGTCACGATGCCGATATCGACCAGCAGCAGGGCGCGGCCAATCTCGAGCGTCGTGCGGCGCTTGAGGATCATAGCGAGAATGTCCGTGCCACCCGTCGAGGCGCCGATGTCAAAGACAATAGCGCTGCCGAGCGCCGGCAAGATGACGGCAAAGCACAGGTCGAGCCACATATCACCCGTCAGAGAGACATCGGTCGGAATAAAGAGCTCAAACAGCGAAACATAGGCGGACAACGCAAACGAGGCGAAGACGCTCCACAGGATTGCCTTGCGCTCCAAAAAGATAAAGCCCAAAACGACGAGAACCGCGTTGATAATCCACATAAAGACGCCGACGGGCAGGGTCGGGAACAGCGTGGACAGAATGACCGACACGCCCGAGGTGCCGCCAAAAGCAAAGTGATTAGGGGTTTTAAACGCAACGATGGCAAAGGCCGTAAGAATCAGGCCCAGATTGAGCTCGGCAAAAAAGCGCGGGAAGCCCGGCTCCTGGCTGCGCTTTTGGCCGGCACGCTCGCCGCGCTCGATATCGGTGCGATCAACCACGCGCTCCATCGGCACCACGGGAGGACGATGCATCTCCTCGGCAGCACGCGATGCCGCCTCTGCCGCGGCGGCCTCAATCGCCCATGCCTTGCTTTCTGTTTCGTGCTCGTCAGCCATTACGGCAACCCCTCGTTAACAATTTGGAAACAATGCGCCCATTAGGGTAACGCGGAACGCGACGATTGCAACCCCTAGTTAGACGAGCGGTATGACTACATCGGGAGCGTACAAAAACAGCCGGCCACGCTTTTGCTTGCGCGGTCGGCCGTTTAACGTTTTCACAGATAAAACCTACCAAAACAAACCTGTCCCTTTTTGGAAGGTTACTCGTGCTGGCTGGTGCGGTGCTCGTACTCCTCGGGGGTGATGACATCCTCGATGCGCAGGTTGACGCCCGCCACCTCAAGGCCAGTCATCGCGGCAAGGCGCTCGGTGACACGTGCCTTGACATCGTCGAAGATCGCGGGCGCATAGGCGCCGTACTCGATAATGACGGAGATGTTGACGACCACGCGATTGTCGTCGGTGACCTCGACCGTCACGCCCTTGGTCAGATTCTCGGCACCAAACTGCTCCTGCACAAAATGCATGAGGTTACCCTTCATGCCCAGAACGTGCGGAACCTCGCGGGTGGCCATGGCAACGATCTTCTCGATCACGCCGTTGGAATAGGTCAGCGAGTCCTCGGACTCGTCTGTTTCCTCATCATCCTCGTCCGCGTCATCGGCGGACTCGGCCTCGACGAGCGAAGGTCG
>CABUBS010000107.1 GCA_902489855.1 uncultured Collinsella sp. | reverse complement strand
TAAGAAGGCCATTCTGGCCGCCGGCGGCAACGGCAGCGTCCATGCGGCGGCTCGCGGCACTCGGCTGCGACAGATAGCGCTCGTCCAAAAAGGCCAGCGCGCGGTCCACATCTAGGTCGCCGTAGAGCGTTATATAAGAGTTGGAAGGATTGTAGTGGCGCGCGTGCGTGTCCAGGAACTGCTCGTAGGTGAGCGCGGGAATCGCGCGCGGGTCGCCGCCGCTCTCGTGCGCATAGGCGGTGTCGGGATAGAGCGCGGCGTTGACGGCGTCATCCAGCACGCTCATGGGATCGGACAACGCACCCTTCATCTCGTTGAACACCACGCCGTTATAACGCAGCGTGCCCTCGCGCAGGCTCGCGGAGCCGTCCGCGCCCTCGGCGCCCTCCGGCAGGTCCAGCTCGTAGTGCCAGCCCTCCTGCTCAAAAATGGTGGGCTTGGTGTAGATGGCCGGGTTGAACACCGCGTCCAGGTACACGTCCATCAGGTTGTACAGATCCTGCTCGTTGGTGGTGGCAACGGGGTAGATGGTCTTGTCGGGGTAGGTCATGGCGTTGAGGAACGTCTGCATGGAGCTCTTGATTAGGTCGACAAACGGCTCCTTGACGGGGAACTTGGCCGATCCGCACAGCACCGAGTGCTCAAGAATATGGAACACGCCGGTGGAATCGGCCGGAGGCGTCTTAAAGCCAATGGCAAAGGCCTTGTTCTCGTCGTCGCACGCCAGGTACAGCAGGCGAGCGCCCGATGCGGTGTGGCGCAGCACGTAGGCGTCCGAGTCGAGCTCGGGCACGGTCTCGCAGCGCTCGACGGCAAAACCGTGGCAGGTGGTACCGGGCGCCAGCAGCGCGGTAGCAGCGGCGCGCGGGTCGGTTGAGGTGGTGGGCATATGCAGTCTCCTTTGACGCCCCAGCGGGGGCGAATCGAGTCGAATCCTCGAGAGTATACCCATATGGGGCCGCGGCTCTGCGGCGAACTGGAGACGATGTGGGTGGACTAGCCTAACTAGGTTGATAACGATTGCCGCTGGTAGCCGCTGCACCCCGCTAAAGTGAAATAACACCCCGTTTACCGAATCATTTAGGAAATATATGGACTCCTAAAAAGTTCTAATACAATATAAGTCATCTATCTATAAGCTGCTGATTCCTTGCAAAGGTATGGTTGATATGGTTGAAGCAAATAGCGTTATCCCCCTGTACAAACAGATTGTCCGTGCGCTCTCTGATTCGATCGCCAACGGCACGTACCGCCCGGGAGATAAGCTTCCGACCGAGGCGGAGCTCATCGAGCAATTTGGCGTGAGCCGAATAACGGTTCGCTCCGCAATTAAAGAAATGGAAGATGCTGGGCTTGTTGAGAGGGCCCGCGGCAAGGGCACGTTCGTTTCGTCGGACACACAGATGTATGCCGCGGACGACCGTGAGAGCTTTACCCATTCGTGCCAGCTTGCGGGAAAACAGGCGTCTACCAGGGTTCTCGCAATGGGTTGGGACTTCCCAAGCCTGCGAGACGCGAAGTTCCTGGGCGTAGACGATACCCAAAAGGTATTGCGTAGTCGTCGTCTGCGCCTTGTGGATGACATGCCCACGATGCTGGAAACCAATAGCTATTCCGCTGCGCTTTCTTTTTTGGAGCATGAGTCCCTCGAGGATTCGCTGATGGCGGTACTCGATCGCCAGGGGATCAAGATGGGCCCCAACACGCGTACGCTCGAGGTCTGCTATGCGAGCGAGCTCGAGGCGGCATACCTTAACGTGGAGCTGGACTCTCCGCTGCTTCTGTTTGTCGATAGACGTTATGCTCCAAGCGGCGAGCCGCTTTTCATCTCCCGTCAGGTGTACTGCACCGAGCGACTGAAGTTCTACTTGTAAATTAGAGATAGATTGGTCGATTTACCGACCAATTGCTACCGTTCGCGGATTTGGAAAATAGACACACCGCGTAGGGTAGATTGCTAATATACTTTGTTATGACAATATAGTACGTCCTATTGGTATTGGAGAACTATGAATAAGATATTGCTAGCGAGTCATGGTTATCTCGCCCAAGGCATGAAAAGCTCTCTGGAGATTCTGATGGGCACTAACGACCGAATCGAGTGCCTGTGCGCCTATATCGATGACGACACGAGGGATGTCGCAGCGCTTATCGATGCTTGGATGGAGACGAGGGACCCTGCCGACTCTTGGTTTGTCGTGACTGACATCTTTGGCGGCTCTGTAAACAACGAATTCATCCAGAGGCAGGCCACCGGATCGTTTACGTTGATCACCGGAATGAACTTGCCGCTGCTGGTGGAAATGGTTACACAGCTGGACTCCCTGGATGCGGACAAGGCCAAAGCCGCGGTCGAGGGATCACGTTCGTTTATCCAGCTTTGTGAGGCGGCGGATATGCTCTCCGATGTCGAAGAAGAAGAGTTCTAGCTCAAGCTTCAACGAATAATTCAACCCTGTCATTACCTTTATTACGTGTGGAGATGTTTTTGATGATTAAGCTTACGAGGGTCGATTACCGATTGATTCACGGCCAGGTCGCCATGTCTTGGACACATGCGCTGGATGTCGATTGCATCCTGTGTGCCAGCGACGCCGTGGCAAAAGACGATATGAGAAAAGCCGCTTTGAGGCTCGCCCGCCCCAGCGGCGTTAAACTCGTCATCAAGGATGTTGACGCTGCTATCGAGGCGCTCAACAGCGGCGTTACCGACAAGTATTCGCTGTTTATCATTGTCGAGACGATCGAGGATGCCTATCGCCTTGCTAAGGGTTGCAAAGACATCAAGGAGATCAATTTGGGCGGAACTCGAAAGTCTCCCGAGACCACGCTTCATCCGACCCCCGCGATCTTTGCGACCGAAACCGATGCCGAGCATATCCAAGAGCTTGTGAACGATGGCGTGGTTATCGAAATCCGTCAGGTCCCCAATGACTCAAAGGTGTTTGCCAAGGACGTTTTTTAGCCGAAAACATGTTGGTGTTCGGTTTTTATTGAACCGATGCTCTATGTCTATGCCCGTCGATCATTTGATCGGCGGGCTTTTTATTAAAGAAAAATCAAAAAAATCTGAAATAGTTCTTGCATAGTTAGTTATATAAAGTATTATAACGTCATGGGATGAATGAAGGGTTCATCCAAGTGAGTTAGGAGTAAGGGATGTTCAATTTCGATGAGCCTCGTTACGAGAAGGTTGTGAGCGATGCCCTCGCTCTCCGTCCTCAGATTGAGGCTGCCGTGGACAAGGTCTGCGAGCAGGGTTATTCCAACATCTTCTTCATCGGCTGCGGCGGCACCTGGGCCCACACGCTCCCGATGAAATATTGGGTCGAGACCACCACGGCCGACGTCGACGTCCACTGCGAGATTGCCGCTGAGTTCCTCGCATGCCCGCCCAAGACCTTCAACAAGGACTCGGTCTGCGTCTTCTCCACCCGTACCGGCACCACCCCCGAGATCATCGAGGCCGCCAAGTTCTGCCAGGAGCAGGGTGCCCGCACGCTGATGTACGTCTCCAACGACAACACCCCGGCCACCGAGTACGCCGATTACAAGTTCTTCAGCTTCGCCGAGGACGACGTCCTGTGCGAGGCCATCTACACCTACCAGATCACGCTGGTCGCCCGCTTCCTCAAGAACGCCGGCGCCTTCCCCAAGTACGACACCTTCATGGAGGAGTTCGGCAACATCGCTCCGTACCTCATCAAGGCCAAGGACGCTCAGGACGAGCGCTGCGCCGCCATGGCCGAGGACTTCAAGGACACCGACTACCACATGGTGATCGGCTCCGGCATGCTCTGGGGTGAGGCCTACGACTACGCCATGTGCATCCTCGAGGAGATGCAGTGGATCAAGACCAAGTCCATCCACGCCGCCGAGTTCTTCCACGGCACCATCGAGCTGTGCGAGGAGGGCACGAGCCTCATCATGCTCTACGGCGAGGACGACACCCGTAAGCTCATGGACCGCGTGGACAACTTCACTCACATGCTCGCCGACGAGAAGGGCGTCCATGTCCGCGTGAACAAGTTCGACACCGCCGAGGTCGAGCTGCCGTTCAGCGACCCCGAGTTCCGCAAGATCGTCTCCCCGATGGTCACCTACACCATCACCGAGCGTCTGAGCTGCCATCTCGAGCACGTCCGTAACCACCCGCTCACCACGCGTCGTTACTATCACCAGATGAACTACTAATCCTCTCAAATTGCTGCGGTTGTCTGCAGGCGAGCTGCGCAGAATGCCTCGCCTGCAGACCTGTTTCTGGGGTTGATCGAAATGGTTGTCCAGTATCTTCTAGTTGCACTGGTCGCATTTATTGCGTCCATGGACGAGCAATTATTTGGCATTACGATGCTTGGTCGTCCGCTGTTTACGAGCCTGTTCGTTGGCTTGATCCTTGGCGATGTCCAGCAGGGCGTTATCGTCGGCGCTGCTTTGGAGTCCATGTTCATGGGCGCCATCATGGTCGGTGCGGCGGTTCCTCCTGAGGTCTATGCTTCCGGCGTGCTTGGCTGCGCGTTTGCCGTCATTACGGGTACGGGCACGGCAACTGCCGTCGCACTCGCCCTTCCCGTCTCCGTCTTCCTTCAGGTGTGGCGCAACTTCTGCTACGCCGTTCCGGGTGCCTTTGCCTGCAAGAAGATTGAGACCGCTCTGGCAAATCGCGATCTTGCCAAGGCGAACCTGTACCATCTGACCATCGTGCCGCTGTCGATTGGCATTCCGTCTGCACTGCTGGTGTTTTGCTCGCTGTTCTTTGGTGCCGACCTCATCAACAATGCGCTCAACGCGATTCCGCAGTTTGTGATGGACGGCCTCAACGTTGCATCCGGCGTCATGGTCTGCATCGGCTTCGCACTTCTTATTAGGACCATGGGCGATAACAAGCTGCTTCCTTGGCTGTTCCTGGGATTCATTATGGTCATTTACCTCAAGATGGACGTTATCGGCGTCGCCGCAGCTGCCATTTGCGTCGCGCTGCTCCTGGCCTTCCGCGAGGGCTCGTCCGGTCCGCAGACGGTTGCTGCAGATGAAGAGGAGGACTTCTAATGGCTACCCAGAACACCGACCTCAAAGAGGCCAAGAAGGACGCGATTATGAGCCCCGATATGTATCGGAGCATGTTCCTTCGCCAGTTTACGAGCCAGTGCTCGCAGTCGTACGACAAGATGATGGCAATGGGCTTCATGTACACCATTCAGAAGCCCCTGCGAAAGATCTATCCCAACGACGACGATTACTATGCGGCGCTCGATCGCCATACCGAGTTCTTTAACATCACGCCTCATGTGCTTCCGTTTGTAGCCGGCCTAACGGTTTCGATGGAAGAGCAGGCGGCTGCCGATAAGAACTTCGACACGTCCTCGATTAACGCCATGAAGGTCGGCCTCATGGGACCGCTTTCCGGCATTGGCGATTCGTTCTACTGGGGTACGTTCCGCGTGGTCGCCGCCGGCATTGGTATTGGCATCGCGTCGACGGGCAACCCGCTCGGCCCCATCGTGTACGCGCTCATCTACTCGGTGATTAACTTTGCAACGCGTATCGTCGCCGCCCATCTGGGATACGACCTGGGAACCAAGTTCCTGCAGCAGTCCGAAGAGAACAACCTTATGTCTCGCATGACGCATGCTGCCGGCGTTCTCGGAATGACCGTCATTGGCGCGATGATTGCGGCACAGGTCTCGCTGTCCACGGCTTTGACCTTTGATGTGGGTGGTTCGGAGATTGTCCTGCAGGATCTGTTCGATTCGATCTTCCCCGGTCTGCTGCCCTTGCTGGCAACGTTCGCTTGCGTTGCCCTCTATAAAAAGGGCGTCAAGACCATTTGGATTATTATTGGTATCTTCGCGATCTGCATCATCGGAACAGGTTTGGGAGTGTTCGCGGCGGCGTAATGTTAACTCCTATGCTCGCGCGTTGGATAACTAACTGACCGTTTGAAAACGGGGTTTGGCGTAAGGCCGGCCCCGCTTTTTGTTTGAGGGATTTTCCGACCGTCCAATAATCCACGCTCGTCCATCACCCGCGTATCTCTCATCTCTCATTCGTCACTAATACGAGAGATAAAGAAAGACGAGAGATAAATATGAGAGATAACTGAGCAGCAAAGAGACAAGCAATCATGGTATTATCTCAATACCGATTGTTCTACCAGCAAAAACATGTTTAAATGAAACAGATGGCAGACATCTTTTCTTTCATCTCTCACTTATCTCTAATATGAGAGATAGCAGAAAGATGAGAGATAATTACGAGAGATAACTGAGAGACGAAGGGAATCTATTCGCGGCATTCTCCGCCGGGCCGAGCGAAAGGACGTGCAGATGAACGAAAACGAGCTGACCGGTCTGCTTGAGTCTTTAAGGCGCATGGGCTCGGACGATCTTAACGTCGAGGTCAAGGAGAGCGCCACAACGCTTTCCCGCGACGTATGGGAAACGGTCAGCGCTTTCGCAAACACCGCCGGCGGCATCATCGTACTCGGAGTGAGCGAGCGCGCGGGTTTTGTCCCAGTTGCAAACTTTGAGACCGAGAAAGTGCTCAACCAATTCGTGGCGGGCATGGGCGATGCCGGCGGTCGCGGAAAGCTGGCCAATCCGCCCAAATACACCATTGAGCGCGTGGAGCTCCAGGGCACCGTGGTTCTGGTCATCACGATTGAGGAGCTCGACCCGTCGAGCAAGCCTTGCTATGTCATAGAGCGGGGCGCTCAAGGTGGCAGCTACAAACGCATCGATGACAAAGATGTCCCGCTTTCGTCGACCGAGGTGCTCGCATTGGCGTCATACGGTCGAGCGACTCCGAGCGATCGCGACGCGGTGGCGGGCGCGGGTGCGGACGATCTCGACGAGGCGCTGGTCGACCGTACGATAGATCGGGCTTTCTCGTTGACGCCTCGGGCAATGCGCGGCGCGCCGGACAAACAAACGAAGCTGGAGCGCCTAAATTTCCTTGATTCCCAGGGCAATGTCACCAAGGCTGGACTCCTAGTTGCGGGCACCTACCCTCAGCAGTTTTATCCCAAGCTCTTTATCGACATGGCTGTCTATGCGGGGACCCGGAAAGGCACGGCGGGGCGCAGAACCTCCTCGGGAATCTCCAGCGAGTCGAC
>CABUBS010000106.1 GCA_902489855.1 uncultured Collinsella sp. | reverse complement strand
GATCCGTAGGGGACGCGGCCTGTGCCAGCTTCTCGGCTCGCTCGGCGGCGGCGAGCGCCTCGATGACGGTGCCGAGCTGGTCGCCCAGAAGGACGCCGTTATAGGTGGAGTTGAAACCGATGCGGTGGTCGGTCACGCGGTCCTGAGGCTGGTTGTAGGTGCGGATCTTCTCAGAGCGGTTACCGTGGCCGATCTGGCTCTGGCGCTCGGCACCAAGCTCGGCCTGCTGTTTCTCGAGCTCCATCTCATACAGACGGGCGCGCAGCATCTGCATGCAGACCTCGCGGTTCTGGATCTGGGAACGCTGTTCCTGCGACTGCACCACGGTGTTGGTGGGCAAGTGGGTGATACGCACGGCGGAGTAGGTAGTGTTAACGCACTGACCGCCAGGGCCGGAGGCGCAGTAGGTGTCGATGCGCAGGTCGGACTGGTTGATCTGGACGTCGATTTCCTCGGCCTCGGGAAGCACGGCTACGGTAGCCGTGGAGGTCTGAATGCGGCCCTGGGACTCGGTCTTGGGGACGCGCTGGACGCGGTGCACGCCGGACTCGAACTTCATGACGGAGTAAACGCGGTCGCCCTCGACCTTGAACTCAATGGACTTAAAGCCGCCGGCCTCGCTGGGGCTGGAGTCGAGCACGGTGGTCTTCCAGCCGCGCGACTCGCAGAAGCGCTGATACATCTTGTACAGGTCGCCGGCAAAGATGGCGGCCTCGTCGCCACCGGCGGCGGAGCGAATCTCGACGATGGTGTTCTTGTCGTCGTTGGGGTCGCTCGGAATGAGCATGTATTTGATGTCTTCCTCGAGCTGGGGAAGCTTCTCCTCGTTCTCGGAGATGTCCATCTGGAGCATCTCCTTCTCGTCCGCGTCGGTCGTGTCGCGGAGCATCTCCTTGGCGGCATCGATGTCATCGAGCGCGCCGATGTACTCGCGCGAAGCGGCGATGAGGTCGGACTGGTGCGCGTACTCCTTGTTGAGACGCGTGAACTCCTTAATATCGGAGGCGACGGCCGGGTCGGAGAGCTTCTTCTCGAGCTCCTCGTAGGCCTTGATGATCTTTTCGAGCTTGTCGCGCATGGCGGGACTCCTTTATATGCGTGAAGGTGAAAATCGGCAGAATTGATGGGGCGCGGGGCGCCACTTCGGGGGTAAGCCCGGCTAGAACATGTCGATCTTCAGATACATGCGCATCCCTTCGCGTATGGGGTACATAGTTGCGGTCTAACCCATACATGATAGCGTGCGCAGGCAAACCTGCATATAACCCGCACGGAATGATTGGTGCAATGGGGTCAGGTTTGTTTGCACCAACGTGGTGCGAACAAACCTGACCCCATTGCACCAAAGGCTTGCTTTTTGGTTAGAGCGTCTGGAGCAGAGCAATGAGGAAGCGGATGCCCTGGAGGTAGGCTCGGCGGGTGATGCGTTCGTTGGTGCCGTGGACACCGCGGTCGCACTCGTCATCGTCCACCACAAAGGCCGAGAAGCGGATGCACTCAGGACAAATGCGCTGGTAGTTGGCGGCGTCGGTCGCACCGATAACAGTAGACGGAACGATCGCCAACGGCTCGGATGATCCGTTTTCCTCCGCCCCCTTTGAATCACGGAAATAGCGGGCGGCAACGGAGCGAACCGCTTCGAGGCCAGGGCCGCCAATGCGCGGGGACGGCGAGGGTTCGGAGCTGCCGGGGCCGAGCTCGACCTCAACGCGGCTGGCAAGCCCCGCCGCGGCAACCGCCTCACGGCAGCGCGCCACGACGTCGGCCACGCTCGTGCCCTCGAGCATACGGAAGTTGATGTTGGCCCACATGTCCTGCGGCATCACGTTGGCGCCGGTGCTGCCGCCCTCAATCTGGGTCGGCGCGCAGGTGGTGGTCACGAGCGGATAGAGCTTTTTGCTGGCAAGGCAATCGCGCACGATGGCGTCCTCGTTGGTGGCAATTTCATCGGCCGTGTAGAGCCCCAGCTCGACGAGCTGCGCGGCAAGCAGGTCGGTCACGCGCGTCGGCCATTCGATATCGCAGATTGCGGCGATAGCACGGCTGAGCACCTCGAGCGACGTGCCGCCGTAGGGGTTGGAAGAATGCCCGCCCTCGCTTTTCGTCCTGAGTACGATGTCGGCATAGCCTTTCTCGGCCAGGTCAGCGTGCATGAGCCAGCCTTCGCCCGCGGCGTACTCTGCAGCAGAGACGATGCGGTAGTCGCCCTCGTCGATTAGATATTCGAGCTCAACGCCGCGCTCCTCGAGCGCGCGACCGATGGCGCCCGCGCCGTACTGCGTGGTCTCCTCGTCCTGGCCAAAGGCCAGCAGCAGCGTGCGCTCGTGCTGCCAACCGTGCGCCAGCGCATATTCAACCGCCTCGAGAATGCCCGCGACCTGGTCTTTCATATCGATCGCGCCGCGGCCCCAGATGTAGGTGTCGCCCACGTGCCCACTAAAGGGGGCATGTGTCCAGTCGGCCTCGGTGCCCGGCACCACGGGGACCACGTCCATGTGGCCCATGAGCATAACGGGCTTAAGGGCGGGGTTGGAGCCGGCAAGCGTCACGAGCAGCGAATGGTCGATGAGCTCAACCTCGCCCGCCGCGAACACGCGCGGCCACGCCTGTTGCATATAGGCGCGCAGATCATCAAACGGCCGCCAGTCCACCGCCTCGGCATCCATGCTCGAAATGGTCAGAAACGACAGGACGCGGCCCAGGCGCCCACACGCGCCGGCCTCATCCAGATCGGCAAAATCATCCTCGTGCGCAAAGAAGCGCCAAACCTCGGCCATGACATCCTTTCGATTGCGACGACAAAGGCCGCCCCACCGGAGCGGCCCTGTCGTTCACACGTTTGTGGTCGGTTATTTGTCCTCGAGATAGCGCGAGAGGAACTCGCGGGTGCGCTGGTGTTTGGGATTGCCGAAGAGTTCGGCCGGCGCGGCGTCCTCGAGCACCACGCCCTTGTCCATAAAGATCACGCGGTCGGATACGGTGCGGGCAAAGGCCATCTCATGCGTGACAACCACCATAGTCATACCGTCGGCGGCAAGCTTGCGCATGACCTCGAGCACCTCGCCCACGATCTCGGGGTCGAGCGCGGAGGTCGGCTCGTCGAACAGCATGATCTGCGGATTCATGCACAGGGCGCGGGCGATGGCCACGCGCTGCTTTTGGCCACCGGACAGGCGACCCACGGCGGCATGTGCGAACTTTTCGAGTCCCACGCTCGTCAGATGCTCCATCGCGACCTTTTCGGCCTCAGCCTTGCTCATCTTTTTGAGCGTGACGGGCGCGAGCGTGCAGTTGTCGAGCACGTCCATGTTGTTGAACAGGTTGAAGCCCTGGAACACCATGCCGATGTCCTCGCGGAGTTTATTGATGTTGCAGCGCTCGGCCGTGAGGTCCTGACCGTGGAACCAGATGTGGCCCGCGTCCGGAGTCTCGAGCAGGTTGAGGCAACGCAAAAGGGTCGACTTGCCCGAACCCGAGGCGCCGATGATGGTGACGACCTCGCCGGGATTGACGGCCAGGTCGATGCCCTTGAGCACCTCGAGCGAGCCAAAGCTCTTGTGCAGGTCCTCGACGCGGATAAGCGGCTCTTGGTTTTGTGCGGCGGCCGCAGCGCCGGTAGTGGCGGTATCTGCCATGATGTTTCTCCTCGTCTTGAGCCTAGTTGGAGCTGGGCAGCGTGGCCGGGGCCTCGGCGCCGAGCTTTTTGCCAAAGGCCTCGAGCAGGCGGCTCGCCACGAGCGTCAGGATCAGGTAGACCACGAGCGCCACGCAGTAGACCTCCATCTGGCGGTAGTACACGCCGGCGACGGTGGTGGTGGCGTACATGAGGTCGAACACGCCGATGACCGAAAGCACTGACGAGTCCTTGATGTTGATGATGAGTTCGTTAGTGAGCGCGGGGATCGCGTTTTTAATGCCCTGCGGGAACACGACCTTGCGCATGGCCTGCCATTGCGACAGACCCAGCGAGCGCGCCGCCTCGGCCTGGCCAGGGTCGATGGACTCGATGCCGCCGCGCAGGACCTCCATCATATAGGCGGTGGAGTTGAGCGAAATGGTAACGAGACCCGCGGTAAAGGTGCTCCAGATCTGGTTGGCCTGCGCCGTCTCGAAGCCCATGCCGCGCAGAACGGTAAAGCCCGCGTAGTAGATGAGCAGGCCCTGCACCATCATGGGCGTGCCGCGCACGACGGTGGAGTACACGGTCGCAAAGCCTCGGCCGATGCTCTTAAAGAAGCGCGTGAGGTCATTGTCCACGCGGTCGAACGTCTGGATACGCAGGAACACCAGCAACAGCGCCAGGAAGAAGGCGATGATGGTGCCAAAGAACGCGAGCGCGATGGTGATTTCGATGCCGTGGATAAAGAAGTCACCACTCTTATAGGTCATGTAGACCAGGCTCGGCAAAAAGTCGCTGGGGTTGGAATCCGAGACGATGCTTACCTGCACCAGGTCGATAAACGACATGGCACAGCGGTCGATAAAGAAGATTGCCGCGATGGCAACGACGACATAGCTGACCAAGCGCGCGCCGTGGCGGAAGCGCTCGGATGCGAACGGCGACTTTTCGCGATAGTCGTTCCAGTGCATGAGCTTGGTGACGAGTGCCGCCGCCGACACGACGACCCAGGCCCACAGGATCGCCCAAAGGCAGTCCTGGAAGATGCCAGTGGGCGCCAAAAAGCTCAGCGGCGTGGGGTTGCGCTGGCTAAACGCCAGGCCAAGCGCCGCGATGACGCTCGTGCCCAGGTATACGTAACGGTGATCGGCCTTGATAAAGGAGGCCAGGCGATTGATGGTTTTCATGCTGCCTCCCTATGCCGGCTGACGGTCGAGGCACGCGTCCCACATTTGGTCGCGCTCCTCCTGGCTGATGCCCTTGAGGGCCTTATCGATCATCTTGAGCAGCTTCTTTGAGCCCTTGCGGCAACCGACGTTTGCCGTGACCTCCTGCTTAAAGCCCTCGCCTTCGGCAAATTTGATCGGCACGATGCCCGGATTCTGGGCCATATAGCCCTTCTCGTTCTCGGTGTTGTAGGTCACGGCGTCGCACGTACCCTGCAACAGGTTCGAGAACACCGTGGGGACCGAATCGACCGGGTTCTTGTGAACGACGCCCGGGATCTCGTCGATGACGGTATCGAGCATGGTGTCCTTTTGGCCGAGCACCGTGGCGCCGCTGAAGTCGCTGAGCTTGGTCGCGTTTTGGTAGGGCGAACCCTCTTTTACGAGCAGGCCAAAGTAGCCGATAAAGTACGGGTCGGAAAAGCCGACGGACTCCTCGCGCTCGGGCGTGGCGCTCATGCCGGCGATGATGAGGTCGATCTGGCCGTTGTTGAGCGAATCGATAAGACCCGAGAAGCTCTGCTTGACGGCAACGGGCTCGCCACCGAGAGCTTTGCAGACGATCTTGGCAATCTGTACGTCGTAACCATCGGCATAGGCACCCTGCACGTTATCGATGGGGATGGTGAACTCGCTGGCTTCGGAAACCTGCCAGTTGTACGGGGCGTAGGCAGCCTCCATGCCAATGCGGATCTTGTCCTTGCCAATCACGGAATCGGACAGATCGTCGCGACCGCCGCCCGTCGTGGGCTGGACCACCTTAAGCGTGGACGGACGCTGGCAGCCGGCGAGCGCGCCGGCGACGACGGTAGCGCTCGCGGCAAGAGCACTACCTAGGAAGATGCGACGGCTGCACACCGGTCGGGGCCGCGCGTCACACTGTTGTCGAGGTTGCATCTGATGCCTCCCCTGTGTCGTAGCTGTTCGGATAGCACAACAGGATAGTACGGTGATGGCGGTGATGCAGCGTACGGAGAAGATTTAACGGAGCGATTGGTGCAAGGTAGTCGTTGGACGCTCTTAATCGACTACTTCCCGGTCGCATATTCCGCGCGGATCGCGTCGATGATCTGGGCGTTGCGGATGGTCGCGGCGAGCGGCATGACGGGACTCTCCTTGGCGCCCGTGCGCAGGAGCTTGCAGAAGTGCTCGATCTCGCCGTAGAAGTCATCATGATCGTAGGGTGCGTTGAGCTCGCGGACCGTACCGTCCGCCAGGATCACGCGCGCGGTCTCCGGACGGTGCAGGCGCTCGACCTCGATGCGACCGCGCTCGCACGCGATGGTGACAAGGCTCTCGAAGGGCGCCGCCCCGTCGCAGACGAGATGCGCCGGCTTACCTCCGATGGCAAATCGGGCGTCGTCGGCCCAGTCGACGCGGTAGGGGTCTGCCCCGGGACGCGTCACCTTTCGCCAACGCACGTCGACGCCGTTGAGCGAGATGTCGCCTGGTAGGAACTCCTCGACCCAGCTCGCGCAGTAACAACCCAGGTCGTAGAGGGCGCCACCCTGCTTCTTATCCACCAGATATCCGCCGCGCGCTTCGCCGTAGTCGACCTTCTGCACCGCCATCACGCCCGTGACGGCGCCCAGCCCATCCGCATCCAGCGCCGCACAAATGCGCTTATGCAGCGGCACGAACCGGCACTTCATGGCCTCCATGAAAAGGTTGCCGGTCTCTTGGGCCGTTGCCGAGATCTCGCGAGCTTCGCCCGCGG
Source organism: uncultured Collinsella sp. (assembly GCA_902489855.1). GTDB lineage: Bacteria > Actinomycetota > Coriobacteriia > Coriobacteriales > Coriobacteriaceae > Collinsella. The sequence continues at coordinate 869 of CABUBS010000106.1, read as the reverse complement.
AAAGAACCGCCGGCTTCTCGCAGAGCACTGCCTTGCCGGCGCGCAGCGCCCGAACAGCCCATTCGACGTGCATGCCATGAGGAAGCGCCAGGTAGATGGCATCGACCCGTGAATCGGCCAGCAAAGCCTTCGCGCCGGCGCCATCGCCGCCCAACTCGTCGTCAGCATAGACGCACGCGTCAGCCGTCACATCCGGATGAGCCGCGCAAAACGCCGTGAGCTTTTCGGCGCGACGACCCGACACGGCAACGAGCCGGCTGCTCGGCTCATGGGCTAAACTCTCCGCAAACCGCCCCGCGATATGCCCGGCTCCGACAATACCCCAGTTGATGCGGTCCATGCTCAGCCCTTTCTCGGTGACAATTCAACGTCCCCACCATACCACCCCACCGTCACGCCAAAGGGCGCGAGGCGTTCGAAGAACGTCCCCGATGGTTACAAGTGAGTAGACTTTTTCGATCTGCCGAGCACACCCAAAACAGCCACCTCTGTGACCTGCAGTTTTACTAAAGCAGATTAACTTTGTGCTCGGTATACGGCGAAAAGTCTACTCACTTAGCCCAAAGCGAAGCCAAGCGAATCCAAATAGAGGCCAAATTGGACCAAATCCCGGCAAAAGACGTGTGGATCCGTACTTCTCGCGGTGGATTGACGCTACAAGGCGGTCAAAATGTCGATGAGGTTGTCGATGATGGTGTCGGCGACGGATTGGTCCGGACGGGAAGGCCGCCGGATGGGGTGCTTGGAGGCACGGTCCACGGCGTCAAGCGTGCGTATGTCGATATCGCGCACCCGAACCTCGGTGGGTACGAGCAGTCGCACCCGCCTTGCCATGTGACCTTCAACCCTCTCGTGCACAGGCGCGCGAG
>CABUBS010000105.1 GCA_902489855.1 uncultured Collinsella sp. | reverse complement strand
CGCCGTCGACGATCACGCCGCCCAGCGAGGTGCCGTGGCCGCCGATGAACTTGGTTGCGGAGTGGACGACGATGTTGGCACCATGCTCCAGCGGGCGGAACAGATACGGGGTGCCGAAAGTGTTGTCGACGACAACCGGCAGACCGTGCTTCTTGGCGATCTCGGAGATGGCGTCGATGTTGGGGATGTCGGAGTTGGGGTTGCCGAGCGTCTCGAGATAGATGACCGTGGTGTTGTCCTTGATGGCGCCCTCGACCTCGTCCAGGTTGTGGGCATCGACGAAGGTGGTCTCGACGCCAAACTGGGAGAGCGTATGCTCCAGCAGGTTGTAGGAGCCACCGTAGATGGTCTTCTGAGCCACCACGTGGTCACCGGCCTGGGCAAGAGCCTGCAGGGTATAGGTGATGGCAGCAGCACCGGAGGCGACGGCAAGACCTGCCACGCCACCCTCGAGCGCGGCGATACGATCCTCGAAGACGCCCTGGGTGGAGTTGGTCAGACGGCCGTAGATGTTTCCGGCGTCGGCAAGACCAAAGCGGTCGGCGGCGTGCTGGGAGTTGCGGAACACATAGCTCGTGGTCTGGTAGATAGGCACGGCACGGGAGTCGGATGCAGGATCGGCACTCTCCTGGCCAACGTGCAGCTGCAGGGTATCGAAACCAAAGGTGTGCTCGGGGTTGTTGATGAACTGGCTCATGATGATCTCCTTGATCGAACAAAAGTAAATAAAAAGAGAGAAGTAAGCCGCTGTCTCCTGATCACGCCGACGGGCGCAAACAGGAGCCCGGCATTCGTCTTGGTAAGCAATTCATATGCAGGCCTCCTTTCGCATCCCGGTTCCGTGGTCGGTTTAATTACCTACCGCCTTTGTGTGTTTTGAATAGTACGGGCATTGTTTCGCTCGGTCAATCACTTAAAAGCGCTAACTTGTTATCTGTTTTATAGATAACTATCGAAAGGACGGGCGCCGATGACCCTCCAGCAGCTTCGCTTTTTGATCGCCGTGGCAGAGTCCGGTTCGATCAACGCCGCAGCTCAGCGCCTCTATACCGCACAGTCCAATATCTCCAACGCCGTCAAAAGCCTGGAACAGGAACTTCATATCGAAATCTTTACGCGCTCTAGCCGCGGTGTTGCACTCACCAACGACGGCACCGAGCTTTTGGGTTATGCACGCCAGGTCGTAGAGCAGGCCGACATGCTTGAGGCCCGCTACGAGGACGGCGGTACCCCGCAAGCCCGCCTCGCCATTTCCGCCCAGCACTACGCCTTTTCGGTCGAGGCCTTTGTCAACGTAGTCGAGCGCTGCCGCGACAGCAAGTTCGAGTTCATCATGCGCGAGACCACCACATCGCAGATCATCGATGACGTCCGCGCGTTTCGCAGCGACATCGGCATCCTCTATCTGGACGACTTTAACGCCCGCGTCCTGCAGAAGGCCTTCGCCGATGCGCGCGCGAGCTTCCATCCCCTATTCGACGCGACGGTCCACGTCTTCGTTAGCGAGCGCCACCCGCTCGCACGCCGCCCTCAGCTGTCCCTTGCCGACCTCACACCATATACGCGCTACAGCTTTGAGCAGGGAACCTCAAACTCCTTCTATTACGCCGAGGAACCTTTTAGCTATATCCCTTGCGACCGCAACATACGAATCTCGGACCGCGGAACACTTACTAACCTACTTATCACGTCGAACGGCTACACCCTGTCGACCGGTGTCCTCTCCAATGAAATGCAATGGGGTATGGCATCGATCCCGTTAGCAGACGCCCCAACGATGCACGTAGGCTATATCATGCACGACGAGCGCAAGCCCTCTCCCCTCTTGCAGCAATACCTCGACGAGCTCAACCGCATCATCCATGCCAACTAACTGTCGGAAGACGGGGTAGAAATCGTAGATTGCTAGCCCTCGACGAACGCGGCGCTACAATGGTCACTCACACGAAACGTACCCAACGAAAGGAACCATGTGAAGGTCATCATCTATACCGACGGCTCGGCCCGATCAAATCCGGGACGCGGCGGCTACGGCGCCGTGCTCAAATACACCAACCCCGCCGGCAAGACCTTCACCTCCGAGCTTTCGCGCGGCTACGCCAAGACCACCAACAACCGCATGGAGCTCATGGCGGTCATCGTGGCGCTCGAGGCACTTAACCGCCCCTGCGAGGTCGAGGTCCATTCCGATTCGCAGTACGTCGTCAACGCTTTCAATAAACACTGGATCGACGGCTGGAAAAAGCGCGGATGGAAAACCGCCAACAAGCAGCCCGTCAAGAACCGCGACCTGTGGGAGCGCCTACTCACCGCCAAAAGCAAGCACAAGGTTGAGTTCATCTGGGTTAAGGGTCACGCCGGCCACGAGCTCAACGAGCGCTGCGATGAGCTCGCCACCACGGCGGCCGACGGCAGTAACCTCGATATCGACACCGGCTTTAACGAGAGCGACCTGTAATAGCGTTTTCGCGCAGCTTTATATCCCCACGCGCTACACTCATCCTGTAGACCAAACAACGCAAGGGGGACGTATGCTGCGCATCGCGACCATCGGCACATCCATGATCACCGACGACTTTATCCAAGTCGTCAACGCCAACGACCAGGCCGTATTCGTAGGCACGCTCTCGCGCAATGCCGAGCACGGCGCCGCCTTTACTGCCGAGCACGGCGGCGAACGCAACTTCACCGCACTCGACGAGCTCGCGTCCGCCAACGACGTCGATGCCGTCTACATCGGCAGTCCCAATGCACTCCATCACGAACAGGCGCTCGCCTGCATCGACGGTGGCAAGCACGTCATCGTCGAGAAACCCTTCTGCGCCACCGAAGCGCAGGCGCTGGAAGTCTTCCGCGCTGCCGAGGCAGCAGGTGTCGTGGCCCTCGAGGCCATGCGTCCCCTCCACGATCCCGCCTTCCACGCCATCGAGGACGCCCTGGGCGAGATCGCCCCCATCCGCCGCGCCTCATTGCGCTTTGGCAAGTATTCCTCGCGCTACAACGAGATTCTCGCGGGACGCGCCACCAATATCTTCGACTGCAATATGGCATCGGGTTCCCTCATGGACATTGGCGTCTACGCCGTCGAGCCCATGGTCGAGATTTTCGGCATGCCTTCCGGCCTTACGAGCATGACTACTCTGCTCGACCCCACCACGCGACAGCTCACGCACGGCCCCATCGACGGCTGCGGTTCCATCCTCGCCAGCTATGGCGGAGGCCGCATCTCCGTCGAGCTCGCGCACTCCAAAATTACGAATGACCTGCTGCCCTCGCAGATCGAAGGCGAGCGTGGCACTATCCAGATCGACCATCTGTCCACGCCCCGCAACGTCCGCATCGACTATCGCGGCGATGTCGTACGCAGCTCGGCGACTGAGGCACCGCGCGAACAGGGCGACAACGGCCGCGTGCTCGACCTACCCAAATCGAGCAACACTATGGAATACGAACTCACAGACTTTATCACCGCCATCGGCGGCATCGATAACGTTAAGGAAGAGATTTGGGAGACCCCGGCGGGACGCCACGAGCTTGGCCACTACCGCGATGTCACGCTCGTCTCACTGCGCATCATGGATGCCGTGCGCCAGCAGGCCGGTATAACCTTCCCGGCCGACGCAGGCAAGCAGGCATAGCGATGGGCTTCTTCGATACGTTCTTCTCCAGCGTCACCGGCGGCAGTCGAGAGCCTCAAAAACCATCAAACGTCGAGCTCGAGCTGCGCCGCAGGCTTACTGTGCTTGCAAGCGACGAGGCCACTCAAGACACTCCCCTGCGCTATTTCCTGCGCTGGGAGGGGCAGGTCCAGGGCGTTGGTTTTCGCTTTACCAACACCAACCTCGCGCAGGCACGCGCACTCACCGGCTGGGTGCGTAACATGGAAGACGGCTCAGTCGAGATGGAGATACAGGGAGCTCCGGCAAACGTCCTATCTCATCTCGAGGCGCTTCATGCCTCCTACGAGCGCATGGGAACGCGTTTTCGCCTCGTAGACGCCCAGGCCCGAGCCCCACTTGCCAATGAAGACGGTTTCAGTCCTCATTATTAGTATTGTGTGCTAAATACGGTATCATTTACCTACGACCGTTAATAGAAAAGAGGCGAGGCGTATGGCGGTGCAAAGAAGGAATACCAGGCAGCGAAAGCTGGTTCTTGACGCCGTACGCCAAAGCTATAACCATCCCACCGCCGACGAAATCTACAACGTCGTGCGCGCGCAGGATGACAAAATCAGCCGCGGTACGGTCTACCGCAATCTCAATCTCTTGGCCGACGCCGGCGAGATCCTCTCCATCAAGACGCCGGGCGGCAGCCGCTTCGATCGCACGATCGAGCCGCATGCGCATATCATCTGCACCTCGTGCAGCCGCGTCATCGACGTACCGCTCCCCTTCGATGCCCAGCTCGACGCCAAGGCGTCCGAGCAAATCGGCTGGCACGTCACGTCGCACTACACCATCTTCGAGGGTCTCTGCCCCGACTGTAGGTAGATGTTTGGAACATGCCTTAAAATCCACCTTTCCGCACTTTGCAGCAAAAAGTAGATTTCTAGACATGTCCCAAATGTCTACTCAGCAAGTAGACGACGCAGCTCTTCTTCGACCGTGCGCACGTAGCGGACGCGGTCGTTAATGCCACGCATAGAGGGGTTGCAGCTCTCCATCAGATAGGGATGGCCCACGACGTTGAGCATGTCGCGATCGTTTTCGTTATCGCCAAACGCCATCATCTCATCGGGCGAAATACCCAGGGCACGACCGTAATCGGCAAGCGCGGAGCCCTTGCCCGAACCGAAACCGATAAAGTCCGTCCATTCGGTTCCCGACGTCATCACGTCGACACGGTCGCTAAAGAGGCGCTCGAAATACCCCAGGGCCACCGGCTGATCAATTTCGGGCGTCTGGAAGGCAATCTTAATGACGTCCTCGTCGATGTCCTCGGGGCGATCGACCACCGCCACATCGCAGTGGACCTCATAGCGCAAATGATCGACGAACGCATCGTTGCCGCTCATGGTGTAGAGGTGTCCCTCACATGAAAGGGTCACGTCGGCATGGGGATACGCAACCACGGCATTCGCGATATCCATAGCAAGGCTACGCTCCATGGAACGCTTGACAACGGCACGCCCCTCGCTCATCACCAGGGCTCCGTTTTCGCATACATAGGCGAGCTCATCGGCCACCGGGGCAAACAGGTAGCGCAAGCTCGCATATTGACGGCCGCTCGCCGGCATAAACACGATACCGCGACGATGCAGTTCATCGATGAGCTCAAAGGCCTCGGAACGCGGCTCGTGCTCCCCCGGATGCAGCAATGTGCCGTCCAAATCGCATGCAATCAGCTTGATTCCCTCAAGACCCATATGCTTTCCCCCACAGCATCTCATCAACAGAAAGACGGACTTTGAATAGTTGCCTCTCAAAGTCCGTCTTACTTATACGCACGTTAACCGCGCGCCTTCTTTACGATCGTAAAGTCTGGAGCCATGCTCACAACGGCATCCGCCGCACTCGACGCAAAGCGCCGGTCCGAATCGAGTTCACGGATAACCCTCGAGAGCCGAACGCCCTCGACGCCCCGGAGCATGCGGCCCAAAACAGGCTGCACCGGCGTATACATGCGCACGGTATGCTCGTCCGAATCGCCTCGGAAAAGCGGCGCATGCATATTGCCGATCTCCCAGCACGCATGCGCGAGCGCAATCGGATCCATGCGGTCGACTTCGACCAAATAAACCTCGGCGCTGCGCAGGCGCACGACAACCGCCACGGGCACCACGCCCGAACGGTCAATGGCGAGCACGTCGCCGTCGGCAAGACGACCACCGTCGGTAGCATCCGGCCGAACATCGATCGTGCGCCCCAGCTCCGTCACGCCCGCAAACGCGCATACATCAGCCTGGTCCCAATCGAGCAGTAGCTCGTCAACTTCAAAGACGCCGCCCAAATTCCGGCGGAGCAGGAGTTCATAGGACGGATCGTTGAGATTTCCCAAGCATGTCGTCGAAACCAAGCGCTCGGACATACTCTAACCCTCGACCTCGACGAGCTCGATATCAAAGTTGAGGTCCTTGCCGGCCAGCTCGTGGTTGGCGTCGAGCGTCACGGCCTCGGGCGTTACATCGATGACCACAGCAGGGACGGGCATACCGCTCGGCGTGGACAGGAAAAGCTTCATGCCCTTCTCGATCTGCTCGATGTTGGGAACCTGTTCGGCCGGGAAGGTAATAACCATCTCGGGATTGTGCTCGCCGTAGGCATCGGCAGCCGGGATGTGCACGGTCTTCTTCTCGCCCACCTGCATGTCGACAACAGCGGCGTCGAAGCCCTTGATCATCTGACCGGCGCCGCAGGTGAACTCCAGCGGCTCGCCGCGATCGTAGGAGCTATCGAACTGCGTGCCGTCATCGAGCGTGCCGCGATAATGGGTCTTGACCTTCTTGCCCTGGTTGGACATGGTAACCTCCGTGATAAGGGCGGCGCACAACGCGGGCCGCCGTGAACATATGGCGCTAACTATACCCTAGTCATACAATTCAATGACAGTTTGCAAAGAAACGCTGCAACCGGAGGAACCATGGCATATCCCGTATTTGACCTACACTGCGACACCGCCGACCGAATCGGCTGGGCCACGCTCGATCTCGACCTGCGCTTTACCGCCGGCACCGACGGTTATTTCCCCGGCGACGAAACGCATCCGCAAGATTTCGACCTCATCGAGGGCAACGCCTGCGCCATCTCGCTCGCAAAGATCGGCAACACGCCGTGGGCACAGTGCTTCGCCACGTTTGTCCCCGATGAGATTCCCACCGCCCACGCCGCGCGCTTCCAGGCGCAGATCATGGCGCATATGAGCGGCCAGGCAATGCTCAACCACGACCGCATGGTCAACGTACGCAGCGCGGCAGACATTCGCCCCGCGCTCAAAGACGGCAAGGTCGCCTGCATCCACACCATCGAAAACGCCACGTTCTTTGCCGAGGACCCCGCGCTGATCGAGGTGCTCAAGAGCTTGGGCGTACTCATGTCATCACTCAGCTGGAACGCGCAGGGACCGCTCGCGAGCGGCCACGACACCCACGCCGGCCTCACCGCCGCCGGCATCGAGGCGCTTACGCAGATGGAGCACGCTGGCATGGTGCTCGACGTCTCCCACCTCAACGATGAGTGCTTTGACGAGGTCGCCGCCCGCGCCACGCGTCCCTTCGTCGCCAGCCACTCCAACTCCCGTGCGGTTTGCGGCGCCAAACGCAACCTTACCGACGACCAGTTCCGCACCATCCGCGACATGGGTGGCATCGTCGGCCTCAACTACTGCAGCGAGTTCCTTTCCAACGACGCAACCGACAAGACCGCCGCAGACGTCACCTTCGACCAGCTGGCGGCACATATCGAGCACTGGCTCGACCTGGGCGGCGAGGATGTGAAA
>CABUBS010000104.1 GCA_902489855.1 uncultured Collinsella sp. | reverse complement strand
GCGGCCTCGACGGCTGCCGCCAGGCGACCCGCGCGCTGGGCTCGGACCCCGCTATGTATGCCGACCACTTCACTCTGCATATCGAGGAAGGCGACCGTCTGATCCTGTGCTCCGACGGCCTTTCGAGCATGATTCCCGATAGCGATATCGAGAACATCGCCACGCAGTCCTCAACCGCGCAAATCTGCGTCGACAACCTAGTGGACGCGGCGCTTGCCGGCATACATAGGCCACGACAACGTGACCGTAGTAGTCGTTGACCTGGTTGACGATGGCGTTATGCGCGAGGCGCAACGCGTGCGTCGCCGCAACGTTACTATCGCCGCCATCCTGGCCCTCGTCTTTGTGCTGGCAGCTGGCATCTGGGCCTACACGGGTGTCACCGGCTCGTACTACCTGGGTACCTACCAGGGCAATGTCGCCGTCTGGCGCGGCCTGCCCGGCAAGCCACTCGGACTCAAGCTCCACTGGCTCGAAAGCGAAACCAGCATCAAGCTATCCGACCTGCCCGAAGACACGCAAAACCGCCTCAAGGCGGGTATTCCGCAAACAAGTGTCGACGATGCGCAGGACACGATATCCAAGTACCGCCACCAGATCGACGAGGAACAGACCCGCCAGGTGATCGACGCGCAAACGATTCGCGACAACACCAATCAGGGATCGACCTCCGAATCAGATTCCGAGAAAACCGCCGAACAGTCCGCCGAGGCCGAAGCCTCCGATAAGAATTAGAAAGGGAGTGCCGCTTATGAGTCGCCGCAACACCGAGCTGCTCTTGCTCATCGCCTCGGCGTTCCCCGTCATCCTGCTGTATGCGATGTACGTCCTCACCGCGGGCGCTGCCATCTCCTTTGAGACGCTCGCCGTACCGATCGGCCTCTTTGCCGCCTTTGCCGCGGCCCACATCGCCGTGCGCATCTTGGCGCCCGGTGCCGACCCCGCCATCCTGCCCATCGTATTTATACTTTCGGGCATCGGCATCACGTTCGTGACGCGTCTCGCCCCCGCTCTCGCCATCTCACAGCTCATCATCCTGTTTGTCTCGGTGGCGCTCATGGTGGGAACGCTTGCACTAGTCAAAAACCTCGACGTGGTCATGCGCTACAAGTACACCTTTGGCATCATCGGCATCATTCTGCTGATGCTGCCTATCTTTATCGGCACCACGATCTCGGGCTCCAAGCTGTGGATTCGCATCGCGGGCTTTACCATCCAGCCCGGCGAGTTCGCCAAGGTCTTTATCGTCCTGTTCCTGGCCGGCTACCTGGCCGAGAACCGCGAGCTGCTCTCCATCTCCAACCGCAAGATTCTGGGCTTTAAGATCCCTCGCCTGCGACTGCTGCTGCCGCTGTTTGCCGTGTGGGGTGTGTGCCTGCTCGTCGTCGTCTTCGAACGCGACCTGGGTTCGGCCGTGCTGTTCTACACCATCTTCTTGCTGATGCTCTACGTTGCCACGGGGCGCTTTTCGTATGTCGTTATCGGCCTTGCGCTCTTAGCTGTTGGAGCCGTGGGCGCCTACAAGTTCCTGTCTCACGTTCAGGTGCGTTTCCAGGTTTGGCTCGATCCGTTTAAGGACGCCCAGGGCCAGGGCTACCAGATCGTCCAGTCGCTCTTCTCGCTTGCCGATGGCGGTCTGGTCGGTGTTGGCATCGGCAACGGCATGGCCAACAACATCCCTGTCGTCGAGTCCGACTTTATCTTCTCGGCTATCGGCGAGGAGATGGGCCTTTTGGGCGGCGGCGCCGTGCTCATCCTGTTTATGCTCTTTGCCGTTCGCGGCCTCACCACGGCTGCCCGCGCTAAATCCGACCTCGCCGCCTTTAGTGCCACAGGCCTTACGGCCGCCATCAGCTTCCAGGCCTTCTTGATCGTTGGCGGCGTAACCCGCCTGATCCCGCTGACCGGCGTCACCCTGCCCTTTATGAGCCAGGGCGGCTCCTCTCTGCTGGCGAGCTTTATCATCGTCGCGCTCCTGCTGCGCGCCGGTGACGAGGCGACCGGACGCGAGGCCGAGCTTACCGGCACCGGCACCATGGCCGCCATCACCGATGATCAGGTCGCATCTGCCGCCGCCCCGACGGGCACGCGCTTTGCCACCTCGTCTTCCTACGGCAGCGGCAGCCATTCCGTCGGCTCACGCATGCGCCGTCGCCTGCTCGACACGCCTGAATCCGGTGTGCTCGGCCGCGTTGCGCTCGCCAACCGTCTAACCCGTGCGGTGCTCGCCTTTACGGCGCTGTTCGCCATCCTTATCGGCAACCTCACCTATGTCCAGGTCATCAAGGCCAAGGACTATCAGGACATGCCGACCAACAACCACACCATCGCCCGCTCCAAGTACATCCAGCGCGGTTCCATCATCACGTCCGACGGCGTGACGCTGGCCGAGTCGCTGCAGCAGGAGGACGGCACCTACGTACGCTCCTACCCCAACGGTAACCTGGCAGCGCACGTGGTTGGCTATGTGAGCCAGCAGTATGGCACCACCGCCATCGAGAGCGTCATGAACGACACGCTCACCGGCTCTAAGGATTACTCCAGCTGGAACAACGCCATCGCGTCGCTCGCGGGCCAGACCCAGCCGGGCAACACCGCCAAGCTCACCATCGACTCGCGCATCCAGACGGCTGCCGAGCAGGCGCTCAAGGGCTTTAAGGGCGCTGTAGTGGTCATCGACCCGCGTACCGGCGCGGTGCTCGCATGTGCCAGCTCGCCCACCTACGACAACACCAACATCGATGCCCTGCTGCAGACGGGCGGCGGCGAGGACGGCTCCATGTACAATCGCGCCATGGACGCGCTGTACACGCCGGGCTCAACGTTTAAGGTCGTTACGCTTTCCGCGGCACTCGAGACCGGTACCGCCAGCCTTACCAGCACCTACCAAGCGCCCGGCTCCATGGACATCGGCAACGCACCGGTCACCAACGATGCCAACGAGAGCTACGGCACCATCAGCCTGCAGCAGGCCTTTGCCGTGTCCTCCAACGTCGTCTTTGGCCAGGTGGCAAACGAAGTTGGCGCAAACACGCTCGTGCAGTTTGCCAACGCCTTTGGCTACGGCCAAAAGCTCGGCCAGGACCTGACCTCCGCGGCCTCCATCATGGCCGACCCGTCGCTCATGACCGAGTGGGAGACCGCCTGGGCCGGCGCCGGCCAGCCTGTCGGCATGGACCACACGCCCGGCCCGCAGACCACCGTCATGCAAAACGCCGTGATTGCCGCCGCCATCGCTAACAGCGGCGTGGTCATGGACCCGTACTTTGTAGCCCAGGTACTCGCCCCGGACGGAACCGTAGTCAAGACCACGCAGTCCCGCTCGCTGGGTCAGGCCGTCAGCTCCGCCACGGCCGACCAGGTCAAGCAGGCCATGCTTGCCGTCGTCCAGTCCGGCACCGGCACCGATGCCCAGATCCCAGGCGTCAAGGTCGCCGGCAAGACCGGCTCGGCCGAGACTGGCGGCACCAACGTCAACTCGATGTTCGTTGGCTTTGCACCTTACGATTCACCCACGGTCGCCATCTCGGTGGCCTTAGAGGATTACGACAAGCATGACGTCGAGGCCGCCAAGATCGCCGGCATCGTCCTGACCGCGGCGCTTGCCGCACAGGGAGCGTGATGCCCATGATCGAATCGGACACCCGAGGCGCGCCGCGGCCGAAGAGTTAGCGGCAACGCGCCACACGGCCCCAGCGGCCACATCATAGGTACTACACACATCGTTGAGCGAATAGTTATGTTAGGAGCAGGAATGGAACAGAGGGTCCTCGGGGGAAGATACCTCCTCAAGGATAAGGTGGGAACAGGCGGCATGGCGACCGTCTACCGTGCACAGGACCAGGTTCTCGACCGCACGGTAGCCGTCAAGATCATGCTGCCGCAGTATGCTGGCGACGCGACCTTCGCGGCACGCTTTAAGCAGGAGGCCCAGGCAGCAGCCGGTCTCTCCTCCCCCTATATCGTGGGCGTCTACGATTGGGGCAAGGACGGCGACACCTATTACATCGTCATGGAGTACCTGCGCGGCACCGACCTTAAGAGCGGCATCAAGAGCCACGGCGCCCTCGACCCCAAGAAGGTCGCCCAGATCGGCTCGCAGATCAGCTCCGCGCTTTCGGTCGCCCACAAGCACGAGATCATCCACCGCGACATTAAGCCGCAGAACATCATGGTGCTGCCCGACGGCAACATCAAGGTGATGGACTTTGGCATTGCGCGCGCCAAGAACAGCCACCTCACGCAAGACAACAACGTGCTGGGAACCGCCCACTACGTCAGCCCCGAGCAGACCCGTGGTCAGGACCTCGGCCCCACCTCGGATATCTACTCGCTGGGCGTCGTAATGTATGAATGCGCCACCGGCCGCGTTCCCTTTGACGGTGACGACGCTATCTCGGTCGCACTCAAGCAGGTCAACGAGTTGCCTATTCCGCCGAGCCAGATCAACTCCGGTGTCGACGCCGACCTTGAGCGCATCATCCTCAAGTGCATGGAGAAGGACCCCGCAAACCGCTTCCAGACCGCCGACGAGCTGCGTCAGGTGCTCAACAGCTACCTGTCGGGCCGTGCCGTCAACGTCTCGGAGCCCACGCGCATCATCGGTGCCCCCGGTGAGTTGGGCGCCACCAAGACTCGTGAGCTTTCCGATCAGACGCGCGCCATGGTGCGTCCCGTCTCGGGCGTGAGCGGCCAGAATACCGCCCGTAGCTCGGTTTCGGGCTCCACCGGCTCCTACGAGGTCGAAGAGCCCAAATCCAACAAGAACAAGATCATCGCCGCCGTGGTGGCAGCCGTTGCCGTCATCGGCATCGTGGTGGCCTTTGCCACAGGACTCTTTGGCGGCGAGCAGGTCACCGTGCCCGATGTGCTGGGCAAGGACCAGCAGACTGCCGTCGAGCTGATCAAGGAAGCCGGCCTCGAGGTCGGCACCATCGACCAAAGCTACAACGACGATGTCGACGAGGGCAAGGTCGCCGAGCAGACGCCCAACGGCAACACCAAGAAGACCAAGGGCACCAAGGTGAACCTGGTAATCTCCAAGGGCCCCAAGCCCTCCGAAAAGGTTGAGGTTCCCCAGCTTGTCGGCCTGACCAAGGACCAGGCCGAGGCCGCGCTGGCAAGCGTTGGCCTGAAGGGCAACGCCTCCGAGGAGGCCAACGAGGCCGATGAGGGCCAGGTCTTTGAGCAGGTCACCGAAGCCGGTAAGGAAGTCGCGAAGGGCACGACCATCTCGTACAAGGTCTCGAGCGGCCCGGATACCACGTCCGTCCCCGATCTGACCGACATGACCGAGGCCCAGGCGCGCAACGCCCTCGATATGGCAGGCTTTGGCGTCGACGTTAGCTACCAGGAGAACGACTCGGTTACCGAGGGCACCGTGATCAGCTGGAACCCCAGTGGCAAGCAGAAGCCCGGCGCCACGATTACCGTCGTCATTGCCAAGAAGTCCGGCAAGGCCAGTGTTCCGGGCAACCTGTACGGCAAGAGCATCTCCGCCGCCGTCACCGCGCTCAACAACGCCGGTTTCTATAACATCGGCTTCTGTGACCAGAACGGCAATCCCGTAAGCGGTAACGAGGATGCCACCGTTACGGGTGTCTCCCCCACTGGCAAGCAGTCCACCGACAGCACGATCACGCTAACAGTCGCACTTTCTGGCTCGGGTTCGGGCTCTGGCTCGGGCACGGGTGACGATTCCGGTACGACCAACTAGTCGCCACCCCACCGCTCATCGCGGCTTTCGCCGCAAACATATTCGCTCACAGGCGCCCGCTTGCTCCCCCAGCAAGCGGGCGCTTTGTTTATCTGAAGCAGCGAATACTACGGCATGCCTTAAACCAAAAGAGCCCGGCACCGTAACGGTACCGGGCTCGATATTCCTCTGGTGCCCCCGGGCGGATTCGAAAACTCCCCCCGCGGGGAAATTGGTGACGCGGGTGTCGACGGCCCGAATCCGCCGACGGCCCCCACAAACCAGAAACGGCGCCGCTCTCGCGACGCCGTCATAATCTTCTGGTGCCCCCGGGCGGATTCGAACCGTCGACACCCGCTTTAGGAGATATGATTTAATGCTCCCCCCTACCATTCATCAAACATCATTGAACACCATATAACCGCAGATAAACACAGCAGTTTGTGTCTTTTGCCTCTGATAGCTGCGACTACGCTTTTACAAACATATTACTAACGGCTTTAGCTAAACTGCACTCAATGAATTGTTGAAAACTCATCAATGAAACGGAGTGCAAAGATGTCAGAACAACCACTCATTAGCGGAAGAGGCACGTGTTGGAAAGACAAGAGGTCGCCTAACACCTATCGCTATTATTTTTCACTTGGAATCAAGGACCCTAAGACGGGACGCTACAAACGATCCCCAACTTATACGGTTCACTGCAAGACTAAAACAGAGGCAAAGGCTGCAATGCAGGCCAAGCTGGCAGAAATCAACTCTTCTGGCACGGTCTCTAAAACTAAAAAGCCAACTCTGCTTGCATCCTACTGCTGGGCCTTTCATGAAAATAGGGACACCGAGCTTGCGCCAACGAGCTATGAAAGAGAAGCATACGATTGCAGGCATATCGAAGACCTATTCGGTGCGTTTCAGACAATTGAGGGGCTGACTCCCGATCTAATCGAAGAAACATATGCCGAAGCTCGTCGCACGGGAAAATACAAGCCATCGGAGCTTGTGCGGATCAACGCGAAGTTGCGTCAAATTCTCTCGAATGCAGTCGCGAAGCGAATAATTGACCGAAACCCCTGCGCTACCGTTCACGTTCGCAGACCACGCAACAAAAGAGAATCACTGACAATCGACCAGGTAGCTACCCTATGCACACATCTTCAACACATTGAGCTCACCGCCGAAGCTGTTGGTACGCTAGTACTAGTGTATACGGGTATGCGGAAAGGCGAGATGTTGGGCCTCGAATGGCGCGATTGGGACCCTGCCAATAAAACCTTGAAAATTGACAGGCAGTACACCAACGACCATGAACTGAGGGCACCCAAGTCACAAGAAAGCCAACGCAAAATCCCCGTTGGAGAAACCTTGGCCGAACGTCTTCAATCATGGTCAGCCATACAAAAAGAGCTCCTGGCCTCTCTGGGGCTGTCCCAGACTGGCAGAACTCCCATCATTAGCGATATTGCCGTCGAGCAAGGGGTCCCTACTGTCTGTCACATGAAAAACTACATCTTCAACCATTGGTTTCGCGATTTCGCAGTTAGCTGCAATCTTGGAATCTATGAGCCGAACAATTCGACTGGCGGAAAGCTATATAAGGGCATCTGCCCGCATCAGCTCAGGCATTGTGTAAGCACTTTTATGCTGGCGAACGGATCGGACGTTAGAAGCGTGCAAGGTATTCTTGGCCACGCGGACCCCAATATCACGCTCAAAACGTATACAAGCCTCGTTCAACAATCAGAAATAAAAGCAGTTGAGTCCTAGGCCCTTTCGACACCACCTATATTGCGAAT
>CABUBS010000103.1 GCA_902489855.1 uncultured Collinsella sp. | reverse complement strand
TGGCCATAGACCCCCGCTCAACGATCCCGAGGCGCGTGGCGTGTTCTTCGGTCTGACCGAAAGGCATACCCGGGGCCATATGGTCCGCGCGGCTTTGGAAGGGATCGCCTACACTGTTGCGGCTCATGTCGACATCATCGAGCGCGAGCACGGGCTTCCCATCGAGCGCATCATGCTCGTGGGCGGCGGAACTAAGAATCCGGTATGGATGCAGGCGATTGCCGATGTCTGCGGTCGTGAGGTCTCGGTTGCGAAGGTTACGGTGGGCGCATGTTTTGGCGATGCTCTTATGGCGGCACTTGCTGGCGGCGCCTATTCATCATGGGGTGAGCTTGCCCGGGTTCTTGGGGTCGCGCAAACGATCGAGCCTGATATGGACGCTCATGAGCTGTACGCATCGCGCCGCCGTATCTTTGATGAGCTATATGCGCGAAATTGCGACCTTATGCACGAGCTAGTATAGCGCCGCCGAATTGCCCCACGCTCTTATGGGGGCTGCGTTGTGCGATTCGCATGTCCCTTGAGGGTCGTGGGCAAAAAATGCCAAATATGAGTACTGTCACAAATTTAGTAGCAGCAAAATTTGGCTCTTGAGGTCCAAGTTGAGTGTCTGCGGACAACTTAAAGCCGTCTAATATGTCCCTGGGTATGCTAAAACGACCTGATAATGAACAGTTGTACATTATCAGGTCGTTGTTTTGGTGCAAAATAATGTGACCAGTTTTACAACAGTACTCATATTTGGCATTTTTTGCCCACCGAGGTCAGCGGAAGTCGAAAATGGAGCGGGAATTTTCCAGGACGACCGACTTGATGCTCTCCTCGGGGCAGTTTTTAAGCGCAGCAATGACC
Organism: uncultured Collinsella sp.; assembly: GCA_902489855.1. GTDB lineage: Bacteria > Actinomycetota > Coriobacteriia > Coriobacteriales > Coriobacteriaceae > Collinsella. Next base: position 6,794 of record CABUBS010000103.1, on the reverse strand, counting down.
TCGGATACTCTTATGAGTGAATCGACGAGCTGTCGCGCGGATGTTTCCGCGTCTGGTTCGGCCGGCGCGTCGGTTTCGAGTAGCAAGCGATCAAGTGGAATCTGTCGCGCGTATTCGCGCCCACGTTTGGTCGCAAGCATGCGTTCATTCACGGAAAAGTAGCAGCCCGCAATGCGTGCGCGGACAAACTCATCTGAGGTGCCGCTAAACCAGTGGAAGATAATGGTGGGGGAGTTGGGGACGTCCTTTAGAAGGTCGTTCGACTCCAAAGTGTCCAAAGTTGCTCCCGCCGCGCGAACGGCGTGAATGGATAGAACGCGTCCAGGTAGCGGGGACTGCGATAACGTTCGGCATAGCCGTTCAAATGCCTGCGTCTGGTTTCCCTCGGTGCCTGCAAAGCGTGGCGAGAAATCGAGCCCGACCTCGCCGATAAACCGTTCCCGGATGGCGAGTTCACAAAGCAGGCCGACCTCGGCGGTTCCGCATCGGCCGTCGGCAATCCACCAGGGGTGGAGGCCCACCCCTGCAATAACGTTGGGACTACTGCTGGCGCGTTCGGATGCTGACGCGAAATCGCGTGGATCGACGCCGCAATCAAAGAGCTCCAGTCCCATCGCTGCGGCTTCGTGGGCAACGGTGTTCGGGCTGGCCATCAGGTCGAGGTGACAGTGAGCATCAAAGGACTGCAGCTTCATCGCGGTGTGCCTTGCTAGTCCAGGCGCTGGCCGTCGGCGCGAACGCGCTCGGTACCGCGTCCACTGATCTTGCGAATAACCTCGCCGGCAATCATCTGGCCCATGATGGGCGGCATAAAGCTGGCGGTTCCGAGCTCGGTGCGCTCGTGGATGTTGGAGGGGTCACGGCGCTGAGTCTTGACCGACTCCTCGCAGCTAAATAGAACGTGCAGGCTCTTGATGCCACGTTTTTTGCACTCTTTGCGCATGATACGGCTCATGGGGTCGCGCACCGTGTCAAAGATATCGGCGAAGCGCAGGCATTCGGGATGCAGCTTGTTGCCGCCGCCCATAGAGCTCACCAGGCGAATGCCCTGGTCTTGGGCGTATTTGGCAACGGTGAGTTTGGCCGAGATCGTATCGATGGCATCGATGACGTAGTCGAGCTTGCCGCCCGTCTGCTCCAGAACGCTCGCGAAGAACTCGTCGATGTTATCGCTCAGCAGGTATTCGGTGCGCTTGATGACGGTGGCAGCGGGGTTGATGTCGTGGATCATGGCTTCCATAACATCGACTTTGCGCTTGCCGATAGTGCTGTGAAATGCGATGGCCTGGCGGTTGATGTTGCTGGGCGCGATAACGTCCTTATCCAGAATCACGAAGTGTCCGATGCCGCCGCGGGCGAGTGCCTCGCAGCAATTAGAGCCCACGCCGCCGCAGCCGAGCACCAACACCGTGGCGTCGGCGAGCTTGTCGAGCGCCTCGCGCCCCATGATGATCTCGAGCTTGGTGTCGCGCGTCTCGACGGGAGCGGCGGCTGCGGTTTCGGTCATAGATATCCTCCGATGGGGAAGTAATTAACGTAATTGGCTATCGCCATTATAGGTATTATTCTGCCTCCATTTGAGGCCTTGGGGCATGTTGAAATGAAGCGGGGATTCGCATAAGATTGAAGCAGATGGCACCCGTGGCCGCGGGTTGGCCAACTCCGAAACACGTTTATGGCGTGAGAAGTGGCCGTCTTCGCATTACGCGGGGGCGGCTATTTCATTCGACCTCCAATGTGGATGCCGAGCTCCACAGCCGCGATTACAAGCAATAACAACGTCAGGACATCGTCAATACTCATAGTCCATCTCCTTCTCTGGTAGAGGGGAGCTGGCCCATCTGCTTCTAACGGTATTGTAACTAAAAGCGAACGAGTGTTCTATGGCTATTGCTGAATTAGATAATTAGACAAACATCTAAATATCGAGTATAGTGTGCGCGTCATGAGAGATGATGAGAGGAGGTCTTATGCCGGGAGAGGGTTTTAAGGCGCTTGCCGATCCAACGCGACGGCGCATTTTGGAGTTGCTGCGCGAGGGCAATTGCACGGCGGGGGAGCTTGCCGAGCATTTCGATATCAGTAAGCCGTCGTTGAGCCATCACTTGGCGACGCTCAAAAACGCCGGGTTGGTGACCGACGAGCGCCATGGCCAAAACATCGTATACAGCTTAAACACCACCGTCATGCAGGATTTGATTGGCTGGTTTATGGGCTTTACAAACACGGAAGGTGATAAGGATGAATAACGAAAACAAGGGCATTCACCCCACGGGGGTATCGTCGCGCGTGTGGATTGCGCTGGTCGCTCTGTGCGTCGCCAATGTCGTAGCGCACCTCATGGTGATGCCGAGCTTGCCTGCGCAGATTCCCACGCACTGGGGCGCGAACGGCGCTGTCGACGGTTGGGGTCCTAGCTGGATGGCCTCCGCGCTCGGCGTGCTGCCTCTGGCGCTTCTCGCAATGTTCTGCGTGGTGCCGCGCATCGACCCCAAAGGTGAGGCATATCGAACCTCGGGCAAGTTCTATCAGGGCTTCGTAATCGCCTTCACCTTGTTCATGTGCGCCATAAGCTGGCTGGGAGAGCTTACGGTCTGGGGCGTGGTGCCGGCGGTCGGTTCGGTTAACGTGCTGATTTCCGGTGCTGTCGGTTTGCTGTTCATCGGCGTAGGCAACTACTTGCCGCGTGTGAAGCAGAACTATACGCTCGGTATCAAGACGCCCTGGGCACTTGCCGATCCCGAGAACTGGCGCCGTACGCAGCGCTTTGGCGGTGCCTGCTTTATGGTGCTGGGTGTTGGCCTGATTGTGATGGGCGTGGCGGGCAGCGTGCTTTCGAGTGAAGTCGTCGCCGCAGTGATTGCGGTTCTGGCGTTTGGTTCGGTCGGAGCCGTCTACGTCTACTCGTATCTGCTGTGGCGCAAATCGCAGCGAGCCGCTCGTTAAGGTTGCGGAAAACTAGCGTACGCAGTTCATAGTATGTTCCGGGGGACTTTTCCCAGGTAGTATTAGGGGGTGTGGGCAACCATGCCCCTTTTTCGTTAAGTTTCAGAGCTGGTTTCCTCATTTCGTTTCCACTAAAGCGAAACAAGAATATGAAAACGGCAGGTAGAAAGGATAAAACAGACAAATGGCGGAGTTTATCTACCAGATGTATCAGGCTCGTAAGGCCCATGGCGACAAGGTGATCCTTGACGACGTGACCCTGAGCTTCTACCCCGGTGCCAAGATCGGCGTCGTGGGCCCCAACGGTATGGGCAAGTCGACCCTGCTCAAGATCATGGCCGGCATCGAGGAGGTCTCCAACGGCGATGCCAGGCTCACCCCCGGCTACACCGTGGGCATCCTGCAGCAGGAGCCGCCGCTCGACGACGACAAGACCGTCATCGAGAACGTGCGCATGGCGTTTGGCGACATGATCGCCAAGGTCGATCGCTTCAACAAGATCGGCGAGGAGATGTGCGACCCGGATTGCGACATGGACGCACTCATGGCCGAGATGGGCAAGCTCCAGGACGAGATCGACGCCGCCGACGGCTGGGATATCGATTCCAAGCTCGGCCAGGCCATGGACGCGCTGCAGCTGCCCGATTCCGACATGCCGGTCAACGTGCTTTCCGGCGGCGAGCGTCGTCGCGTGGCCCTGTGCAAGCTGCTGCTCGAGGCTCCCGACCTGCTGCTGCTCGACGAGCCCACGAACCACCTGGACGCCGAGTCGATCCTGTGGCTCGAGCACTTCCTGCACAACTACCAGGGCGCCGTTCTGGCCGTCACGCACGATCGCTACTTCCTGGATAACGTTGCCGAGTGGATCTGCGAGGTCGACCGCGGTCACCTCTATCCCTACAAGGGCAACTACTCCACGTATCTGGAGACCAAGGCCGCGCGTATCGAGGCACAGGGCAACCGCGACGCCAAGCTCGCCAAGCGCATGGAGGCCGAGCTCGAGTGGGTGCGCAGCTCGCCCAAGGCCCGTCAGGCCAAGAACAAGGCCCGTCTGGCTCGCTACGAGGAGATGGAGGCCGAGGCCCGCGCAAGCCAGAAGCTCGACTGGACCGACATCCGCATTCCCGTTGGACCGCGTCTGGGCAACAAGGTGCTTGAGGCTCATCATCTGCACAAGGAATTCGATGGCCGCGTGCTCATCGATGACCTTTCGTTCACCCTGCCGCGCAACGGCATCGTGGGCGTCATCGGCCCCAACGGTGTCGGTAAGACCACGCTGTTCAAGACGATTGTGGGTCTGGAGCCGCTGACTTCGGGCGAGCTCGAGGTGGGCGAGACCGTCAAGATCTCTTACGTCGACCAGAACCGTTCTGGCATCGACCCCGATAAGAACCTGTGGGAGGTCGTCTCGGACGGCCTGGACCACATGATGGTCGGCGAGACCGAGGTTCCGAGCCGCGCGTACGTGGCGAGCTTTGGCTTTAAGGGCCAGGACCAGCAGAAGCGTGCTGGCGTACTCTCCGGTGGTGAGCGCAATCGTCTGAACCTGGCGCTCACGCTCAAGCAGGGCGGCAACCTGCTGCTCCTCGACGAGCCCACGAACGACCTCGACGTCGAGACGCTGTCCTCGCTCGAAGCGGCGCTGCTCGAGTTCCCGGGCTGCTCGGTGGTCATTAGCCACGACCGCATGTTCCTGGACCGCGTCGCCACGCACATTCTGGCGTGGGAGGGCACCGACGAGAATCCGGGCAACTGGTATTGGTTCGAGGGCAACTTTGAGGCCTATCAAGCCAACCGTATCGAGCGCCTGGGCGAGGACGCAGCCCAGCCGCATCGTATCCACCGCAAGCTGACGCGCGACTAGTAGCAAGTAGAAAGGCCGCCACCAAGGGCGGCCTTTCTTGTAGCGATTGCACTGCAGCTATGCCCTGGCTGCTGGTTTGATTCATAATCAAAGTCATCTCTTTGGGATTAAAGCCCGTTTTTGCTATGAGTGATTTTCTAATTCCGTTTAAAACATAAAGACGCATTGGGTTGCAAGGACATAAGCAAATCGAATTGAAATATAACCAGTGCTGTAACGTTAAAAAAAGATTATAGAATAGGAGTACCTTATAAGTCGCTTCTCTAGAAAGAAGAACATATGCTTTCGCGTCGTCGTTTTCTGCAACTTGTCGCGTCTTCAATTGTCGCCTTAGCCGCACGTCCGAAAGAGGTTTTTGCTTCGACGGGCAATATTGATGGTGAGCAGATACAATTTACTTCTGAAATTGCGCAAGAGCTTGCCGATAAATATATAAAGGGACTCCTCGGCTATTCGTATACGCCTTCTGACCCTATTCCTTTTGTAGATGTTGATGGGTCCCCGCTTGGTTACATTGTTCCGGTTGTGACATCCAATAGAGCCGCGGGCTATTTGGTTTTAGATGCTTCAGATGATGAAATACTTACGGGATATCGTTTTGGAGACGGCTTAGTCAGCCCTATGGATCGGGGAGGAGATCTTGGTGTCGAGTCTTATTCGTTCAATAACCCAGTCGTAATGATCAATCCATTCGAATTCGGCGTGCAATCTTTGGACGGTTCAATAACAACAAATTGCGGAAGAACAATCCCGGCTGTTTCCATAGAAGGACGGCCTGTCGTTTTATCGAATAAACCTTCAAGCTGGAACGATGTTGTAATTTACGCGACTCAAATGCAGGATTACACAGTATCTGGATTTCGTTCCATTTCTCAGTTTATGTCATATGATGAAAGCGAGATTAAGAGGCTTACCGCCCACTATGCTTGTATGGTGACAGCTTTTTCGAACGTTGCGGAACTGTATGGCATTGCCAATTTATATAGCGACCCTTCGCAATATATGCAGATATGGAATTACACCAATACCCATGCTCTTTCCGATGAAGAACAGACTGTTCCCGGCGTTGTTTTGGGTGGAACGCCGATATCAACCTGTGCAACGGGGTTTACAAATTACTGCGCAAGCAGAGGAAGTACTCTTATCGCCCGCACTGTCTCCTCTCCGGCTATCGCGAGCATTCAAAATGAGATTAACTCTAATAGACCGAATGTTTTACATGCGAGTTTGTACAACGGATCAGCCCATTCTGTAACAGCGGAGGCTTACGCCACACTTACTGGTAAGAAAACTGGAGAGACAAGGCAGATGATTGGCATAGCGGACGGCTGGAATTCATCTTTATCCTTCCTGAAGTATGATCAGAGCTATTATGCGTGGACTTATGGAACGACTTTTTCGAAGTAGGGCGATTCGTCTAGCTCTGTCTTTGGTGCTGATGGCTTCATTGGTGGGCTGTTCAACAAAGGAAGAGATATCGCGCGGAGGTTCCGGAGAAGTGACTGCGACAGACTCAGGTTCATTAGAAATAGCTGGCGGGCATGCCGATGTGATGTTACAAGGAAAAGGCGTGCTTAGGTCGATTGATGCTGAAGACGCTGTCTGCTCAATAGAGGATTTGAAGACAGGTGAAACTGCATCGTACCGAGTTTCAGATAATGCTGCGAATATGATTGAGTCGATACCGACTGGAGCGCAGGTTTCTTTTAGATACTTTGCTCCGCAACTTGAGGATGAGCTTGCTTCTCTGGTGTCTATATGCACCGATGACAACTAAAAGGCCTGAATTCAAACGGCCTCGGATGGTCAATTGGCTATCCGAGGCCGTTTTTTACTCGACCGGGGCTTCGACCTTGTCGATGGCCCAGGCGGCTCCGAGACCGCCGGTGGTGTTGCGGCGGATGCGCACGGTAACCTCGCGGCGCTCGCCGGCCTGCGTGTAGCACAGGGGGCACCTCTACTTGCGACCAAGTTCCCGCACCGG
>CABUBS010000102.1 GCA_902489855.1 uncultured Collinsella sp. | reverse complement strand
TCTGCTCGTAGGCCTCGCCCGCGGCCGTGGCCTCGGCCAAGCGCTCGGCCTCCTGGTCCTTGAGCGCTGCCATGAGCGAGCGGATGCGGATGCGCGCGGCACCCAGGTTGGACACCTCGTCGATCTTGAGCACGGTGTAGATCTTGCCGCTGGCCTCCAGAATCTCCTGCACCTGGTCGGTGGTCAGAGCGTCCAGGCCGCAGCCGAAAGAGTTGAGCTGAATCAGGTCCAGGTCGTTGCGCATCGTCACAAAACGGGCGACGGCGTACAGGCGGCTGTGGTACATCCACTGGTCGACGACGCGAATCGGACGCTCGGGCTTCACCAGGTGCGCGAGCGAATCCTCGGTAAAGACCGCAAAGCCAAAGCTCGAGATAAGCTCAGGCAGGGCGTGGTTGATCTCGGGGTCGTTATGGTAAGGACGGCCGGCGAGTACGATGCCATGGCCGCCGTGGTCCTCGACCCACTTAAGGGCCTCCTCGCCCATGGTCTGGATATCCTCGTGGAAGCGCGCATCGGCCTCAAAAGCAGCGTTGACGGCGGCATCGACCTCGGAGCGTGTGATCTTTGGACCGCGCACGCGACCGCGACCGGCTTGCGCATCGGCCACGCGGTCGACGGCGAGCACCTGGTACAGGCGGCGCTTGAGCTCGGTCTTGTCGTGATAGGGCACAAACGGGTACAGGAACTCGATGTTCTGCTCGCGGATCTCATCGATGTTGAGCGCCAGCGCCGTGGGGTAACTCATGACGATGGGGCAGTTGTAGCAGTTACCGGCGGTCGGGTCCTCCTTGCGCTCCCAGCGCACGCACGGCATCCAAATGAAGTCGACGTCACGGTCAATAAGGTTCATCACGTGGCCATGGCTCATCTTGGCCGGATAGCATACGCTCTCGGACGGCATGGACTCGATGCCCGCCTGGTAGGTCTTCTTGCTCGACTGGTCGGACAGCTGCACGCTAAAGCCCAGGCGCGTAAAGAACGCGTGCCAGAAGGGGTAGTTCTCGTACATGTTGAGCGCGCGCGGGATGCCGACGGTGCCGCGCGGGGCCTCGTCGGGGCTCAGGACCTCGCGGTTAAAGAGCAGCTCGTTTTTCTTTTTGAAGAGGTTGGGGGCCTCGGTCTTCTGCTTTTTGTGGCCGGCGCCCTTCTCGCAGCGGTTGCCGGTAATGAAGCGCCTGCCACCGCCAAAGTCGTTGACGGTAAGCTGGCAGTTGTTGGAGCAACGGCCGCAGCGGACATGCTTTTGCGTCACGGTGAGGTGCGCGATGTCCTCAGCCGAAAGAATGGTCGAGGTGCCGTCGGCGCCGGCGCGATCGCGGGCGAGCAGGGCCGCACCGTAGGCGCCCATGCAGCCGGCGATGTCGGGACGCACGGCATGAACGCCGGTGAGCTGCTCAAACGCGCGCAGCGTGGCATCGGACATAAAGGTGCCGCCCTGGACGATTACCTGGCTGCCGATCTCCTTGGGATCGCGCAGCTTAATGACCTTGAACAGGGCATTCTTGATGACGGAATAGGACAGGCCGGCGGCGATGTCGCCCACCGTGGCGCCTTCCTTTTGCGCCTGCTTGACGCGCGAGTTCATAAAGACCGTGCAGCGACTTCCCAGGTCGACCGGGGCTTTGGCATGGATGGCGGCGTTGGCGAACGCGCGCACGTCCATGTTCATAGAGACGGCGAAGCTCTCGATAAAGCTACCGCAACCCGACGAGCAGGCCTCGTTGAGCATGATGTGCTCGATGACGCCGTCCTTGACGCGCAGGCACTTCATGTCCTGGCCGCCAATGTCCAGAATGAACTCGACGCCGGGCAGGAACGCCTTGGCGCCGCGCAGGTGCGCGACGGTCTCGATCTCGCCGGAATCGGCCTTGAGCGCCTCGATGAGCAGCGCCTCGCCGTAGCCCGTAGTTGTCACGTGGCCGATGGTGCAGCCAGCGGGGATGTGGTTGTAGAAATCGGCCATGATGACCTTGGCCGTGCCCAGGATGTCACCGTTGTTGTTGCCGTACCAGGTGTGCAACAGCTGGCCGTCCTCGCCCACGAGCGCGGCCTTCATGGTGGTGGAGCCGGCGTCGATACCGATGAACACGCGGCCGGTGTAGCCGTCGAGCTTGCCCTTGGGGACGACCTCGGTGTCGTGGCGAGTCTTGAACTCGGCAAAATCCTCGTCGGTGGCAAAGAGCGGATCCAGACGCTCGACCTCGGCACCCTGTGTGTCACCCAAGGCATCGATAGCCTCGATGAGCTGCGGGAACGTGCTGAGCTTGTTGGACTCATGCGCCATGGCGGCGCCGCTCGCCACAAACAGGTGAGCGTTTTGGGGCACAATGCGGTGCTCCTCGTCCAGGTTGAGCGTGAGGTAGAAGCGGTGGCGCAGCTCGGAGAGGTACTGCAGCGGGCCGCCCAGGAAGGCGACGTTGCCGCGGATGGGACGGCCGCACGCCAGACCCGAGATGGTCTGGGTCACGACGGCTTGGAAGATGGAAGCGGCGACGTCCTCGGGACGGGCGCCTTCGTTGAGCAGCGGCTGTACGTCGGTCTTGGCAAAAACGCCGCAGCGGCTGGCGATGGGATAGATGGTGGTGGCGTTGGCCGCGAGTTCGTTAAGGCCGCTGGCGTCGGTGTGCAGCAGAGTGGCCATCTGGTCGATGAAGGCGCCCGTGCCGCCGGCGCAGGTGCCGTTCATGCGCTGCTCGATGCCGTTGTCGAAGTAGATGATCTTGGCGTCCTCGCCGCCCAGCTCGATGGCAACATCGGTGGCCGGGATGAGGGTCTCGACGGCACGCTTGCTGGCGATGACCTCCTGGACAAACTCCAGGTCGAGCCACTGGGACAGCAGCAGGCCGCCCGAACCGGCACCACGGCATCGAGCGGTCGCGGCACCCTCGAACAAGTCGCGGGCGCAAGCGCGGACGTCGGTGTGGTGACGCTGGTACTTGGCGTAGACAATCTGGTTGTCGTCGTTGAGCACAGCGAGCTTAACGGTGGTGGAGCCCACGTCGATGCCCAGGTGCAGGTTGCCGCGGGCGGCCTCGGGGTTGAAGATCGCGCCTTCGGGGGCCTGGGCGGCGGCTACGGGCTCGGCGGTGGCGGGCTCGCTGACGACGGACGCCTCCCCTGCCACGTTCTTGGCATCGGCAACTGCCTCGGCAACTTTCTCGGCAGCCGCGGTCGCGGCCTTCTGCGCGGCATCCACCACGGCGGGTGCAGCCTCACGCGCGGCAGCGACCATACGGTCCTTGATGCCCTCGACGAGTTTGCTCATTGTCTCTCCTCTTAGTTGTTTGACTCGACAGCTGCGGCGGTGTCGGCCGCGTCCTCGAGCTGTAGGTTCAATAGCTTCATGCCGTATTCCGGCACGTTGATATCAATGGGTTGGCCATACAGGTCACCAGGGCGCACAAAAGCGAGCACCGTCATAATGCGCGCCATGGCCTCGGGCGATTCGGTAAGCCCACGCTCAAACCAGCGCTGAATCATGCCGACCTCGGCACTCACGACGTAGGTAACGTAATAGTCAAAGAACGTGCCCAGCGCCAGGCCCAAAATGCCCGTCTGCGCACGCGGCACCACAGCCTCACGAGCGGTGTCGATGATTCTTTTAATGAAAGCCTGGTCGCCGCCCGGACCCAGCAGCGCACCGATTAAGTCGCGGTTGGCCGCAAGGTAGCGCAGCAACTCAACCGAACCAGGCGCCGGCTCGAGCTCATCGATGTTGTGATAGAGATCAGGCAGCTGAGCTGCGGTGATGAGCTCAATGCGCTCACGGATCTCGGCCAGCAAGCCGTCCTCGATCTGGCTGATAAAGTCGGGGATATCGCGGTAGTGCGAATAGAACGTGCGGCGCGTAAGGCCGGCACGCTCGGTGAGCGACGCGACGTTAATGCGCGAAAGGTCGCCGCTTTCGGCAAGCTCGCTGGCAAGCGCCTGGCGAAGGGCACGCTGCGAGCGAAGGGACCGGCGATCGCATTTCTCGAGCTGGGACAAGCGTCCTCCTTGTTACTCAGCCTGTGCGCTATTGCACAGTGCGAGTATTATTGCACACCGTGTGCATCAACACGTAAAGGCAATATTTGGAATGTGACGAAGGGACTGTCCCTTTGTCACATTATTCGATGACGGTGCGGGAGTTTTGCTTGCGCATGGTGGCGAGCATGTGTTTGGGGACGGCGTGGACCATGCAGCTGCCGATGGTCGCACTCGCGGCGGCCTTGGCTGCATCGCTTGCGTTTTTGGTCGCGTAGCTGTGGCGGAAACGCTTGAGCATAGCAATGTCGTTGCCGCCGTCGCCGTAGACCGCGACCTCGTCCTCGGCAATGCCGTAGTAGCCCGCCAGCCAGGCCACGCTCTCGCCCTTGTTGCACGCCGCATCCGTAATCTCGAACATCACCGGATCGAACGGCGCGTTGACCACGCGGTCCGAGCGCTCGGCCAAATACGCCTTAAGTTCGCGCTCCAGCTCGGGCGAGGTCACGCGACAGTTGATCTTGCACACATCGTGGCGCAGGATGTCACCGATCGACTGGTCGAAATACTGCTCCTCGTGATACCCGCCGCGTGCACGCATACCGCGCATCACGATGCGCTTGATAGGGCTGTCCTTTTTAAAGCCCGCCTGGTGCATCTCGAACGAACCGCTCGAGAACATGCCATCGGGCGTGGAGCAATCAAAGCAAATGTCCGGGAACGCCTTGAGCAGCTCCTCGGTGGTCTGCGGATCGATGGTCCAGGTCTTGAGCACCTCTCCATGGCTGTCGCGCACGATTGATCCATTGGAGCAGCAGGCGTCAAGCGCCAGGCCCGTAAAGCCATGCTCGCCGATCGGCAGCGTCGAGCGTCCGGTCGCGGGAACCACATGCAGGCCGGCTTCGGTCAGCTCGCGAATGGCACGGCGGATGGTCCCATCCGCCTCGTGTAGGGCGTTCAGCAGCGTTCCGTCTAAGTCACTCGCAAACATCTTGATCATGGGCACGCCTCTCCTTCGTCTGCACGATATTGTAGACGAAGGAGAGGCACGCCTAAACAATGCCGTCCCGGCGCGGCGTACCACCGCCTCCACAAATTCACGGTGCCCCAGCGCGTTAAGACAATCGCCACGAGCGACTTTTCAGCCGATAAAACAGCGCCGTCGTCAACGTCAGCACCGCCAGCATGCCTGCGAATACAATCGCCGGTGTCCATCGATCATATGCGAGTCCGTAAACCAATTGGCCAATAGGCGTTGCACAGGAAAGCGTCATATAAACGAGTGCCAGCACTTTTCCGCAGAGTTCCTTTGGCGCTGACCGCTGAACGAATGAAACGATTTCAACCGATGTAATGCTTGCCCACGCCATGACCCATGCCGAGCCGGCCGCAAGCGCGGCAAACGCTAATTCATCAGGACCGCTCAGTAGCGTGACAATAATCGGTACGACTCCAAAACAGATCATCGCAACATATCGACATATGCCCTTGAAGGAAAAACGATGCGGCCAAATACCGACCAAACCACTGCCGACAAGACCACCTAAGCCCATAGCCACCTCAATAATCCCAACAAAGGATGACTGCATTCCGAGATGCTTTGCAACAATAACGGGAGCGCCAATCGTTAGCCCAACCAACGCAAGGTTCAAAACTGCCGCAAGCAAAATCACAGCAACCAATGATGCATTTTGCAACAGATACCGAATCGATTCCCGAAAATCGTTTCGGCATGTCGTACGAGTCGCGCCGTCTCCTATCGTTTCAGATGAGGCATTTTGCTTGAGTGCGCCCCCGAACAGCAGGGCTGAAATCGTAAACGTCAACGCCGCGGTTTCGCATAGAGTATCGATACCAAAGCACCCATAGACTGCCGTCCCGACCACAGGGCCCAAGATATTGCTCACCATGGTCATCTGCGAAACCAATGCAGTGGCCCGCTCAACCTTCTCTTCACCCGCCATACGCACCGTCTCAATTTGGAGCATTGGCTTCAGCAGCGATTGGATGCCATATTGGACGCAAAGCATTGCTGCCACGACAACCGCAAGAGACAGCGAACGCTTCATGGGGATAAACAACAGCGATGCAGCCATCAGAACAATGCCGAGCACCACAAGAACCCCGCGGTGTCTCCCACGATCCGCCAAGATTCCGCCAGCCGGAGTCGCAAGCACGCCCGGCACGAACGCTATCGCCGCGACGGTGCCATATAACGTTGACGAGCCGCTGCAATCGAACAAGTAAAGCGGGCACGCAAAGCACAGTGCCGACAACATCGAATACGCGCACAACTGTGCAACAAGAAGACCGAATAGTCTGATAGATCGCACCGTTTTTTGCGCCAACGAGACGCTACTCCTCCGCATTCCAGCCATAAGCCCGCCCCCTATACATACCATTAGTATGTATTTAATGACTTGAAAAGGGCAGCCGTGGCTACCCTCATAAATCAATTACATACCATTGGTATCTATATTACCACCCGGCGCGGTCCCATACGTCCCAAATCTCCGCCGTTGTCTGAAGCACTTCATTACCCAAATCGAGCCCCACCGCGGCCGCCATCTGCGCCAAACATTGTGCGCGAGCGAGCATTCGCTCCTTGGGCTCGAGCGGACGGAACAATGGCAGCAGCCAAAGATTCGCCAACAACGATACGGCCTCCGCCGCTTCGCGCGGGCATTCGCACGCAATGGAGCCGTCGGCGATGCCCTCCTCGATCACTGGCAAGAGACAGCCATCGGCCGACTCGTCAAACGAGCCCTGGTACTGCATCGCCAGTAGACGCGAGCTTTTTACCGGATCCGCCGCGGGATGCATGCGTGCCCATAGCTCAATTTGTGGAACGACGGACTCGGGCGCGTACAGCCGCTTGAGCTTTTGGGCTCCGGTCATATTACCGATACCAAGCGTTGAGCGACGGTGCTCAACAATCGGGGCCATTGCCCGATCAAATGCGGCGTTGAAAATCTCCTCTTTGCTCTTAAAGTGATGATAGACAGCGCCCTTGGTCATGCCATCGAGGCGGCCGACGATGTCTTGAATGCTCGTCCCCTCATAACCCTGTACGCAGAATAGCTCCAGCGCCGCGTCGAGAATCTTCGCGACCGTCTCCTCGGGATATTTATTACGACCCATAATCTGTCCATCCGCAACGCAACTCTTGTGCCTCATTGCAGCATTTTAACGTTGCGGATGGTAGGCGGTCGATTCTACACCGCGGCGGGGCCGTGTTCGCCGGTACGGATGCGGATGACTTCCTCGACCGGCTCGACCCAAATCTTGCCGTCTCCAACGGCACCGGTGCGAGCGGCGTTGCAGATAATCTCGACAATGCCGTTGACATGTTCATCGGCGCAGATGAGGGTGAACTGCACCTTAGGGATCGTGTTGACAAGCAGCTCGTTGCCGCGCACGTATTCCTTCCAGCCATGCTGTGAGCCGCAGCCCTGCACCTGGTTGATAGTCATACCGCGAACATCGGCAGCAAACAGCGCGTCTTTAAGAACCTCAAGCTTCTCAGCACGAACGATCGCCGTAATTTTCTTCATAGTAAATTCCTCTCTTTATCAAAGAAATGAATTGCCATTCAATGACGCGGGTTTTCCAGGTGCCCGAGATTGCCCCGAAAGAGGAGCGCCGCGTACTTCGTACGCAAGCGACGGTTTGAGGGGCAA
>CABUBS010000101.1 GCA_902489855.1 uncultured Collinsella sp. | reverse complement strand
ACATCATCACCGGTCTGCCCGATGGCAGCGCGCGCTTGAGCGGCTTGTCAGTCTGGAGACCGACGATGGTCTCCTTCTCGCGGTGGGCGTTATCGATGTAGCCAGCGGGGTGGCTCACGATACCCGTGACGATCTTGGTGTCCATATCGAGGACGCCACCCTGCTCGCGCTCCTTAAGCAGCAGGTCGAGAACCTCGCCCCACAGCTCCTTGGTACGCTCGGTCGGACCGACGAGGAACGACTCGTCGCCCTCGTAGGGGGTGTAGTTCTTCTGGATGAAGTCTCGGACGTCAACCTCTCCCGTCCAAATGCCTTCCTTGAAGCCTTCCCATGCCTCCTGCATTGTGTAACCACGCTCCTAGTTACGTGTAATGCGGCGCTCTCTCACACCGCTGCTTATTGAATTCTTGAATGTTCGGCTTGCACTACCGGCTTCTTCCGTTCTTCACCACACGTTGGTGCAGGGAAAACGTTTGTCCACCTTGGAACTACAACCCAAAACCCAAGATTTCACCCGTCTGAGAAGGATAACATAGCGACCCTCTCCATCTGGGCTGTTATATGTTTCTTTTTTTATATCATAAGGGCGTTTTTTACAAACCCGCAGGAAATGAAAGCGTGAACAACTACCGTTCACCGATTTGTATGGTATTTTTCCTTGCCTTTGTACGACGTTCACTCTAGCTGTTATGCCAGCTTTAGCAGGGTAAAGTGTCCCAGAGACCCTACAGAAACTGCAGGGCGGCCACGGGATCCCCCGTGGCCGCCCTGTGGTGTAGCTAGTTTTTAGCTTTGATTACCGCTTGGCATTAGGCGGCCGCGGCGGCCTTGTCGGTCGTTGCCTTGCTATCGCCGTTGCCCTGGCCCTCAAAATGTTTGTAGCACCAGCTGGTGACCAGCGGGGTCAAAATAGCCGTAACGATTGCGCAGGCAGCAACCTGTGCCGTAGCCGTCGCGAGCACCGCACCGCCGTACATGGCCCCGTTGACGCTTGCCATGGCAGCAGGCGTGGCCACATTGGCTCCGGCGCAGCTCGAAATGGCCGCACCTGCGACACCCGTACCACCCGTGAGCTTATCGACCGCGATGACGGGAATTGCAAAGATCACCGAGCAGATCACGCCGAGCAGGATGCCGGGAAGACCGCCGTTGATAAGCTGGCCAAAAGTCATGGTCGAGCCCATGGCAAAGAAGACAAGCACGATGATGGCGGAAAGTGCCGGTGCCATCATCTTCTTAAAGCTGGGGAACAGGTTACCCAGAATAATGCCGACGACGATCGGCAGAATGGCGCCCACGAGCGACCAGCCGATCGGGGCCTGGCCGGCAGCGCCGAGCACGATCATCGTGACCGGAGGGCCGACAACCAGCGTGGTGATGGCGACAGCGCCACGCTCAGCCTCGTTGCCCATGGTACCCATCAGCCCAGCGTACATAGCGTTGTTGGCGCCGGTGCAAGCCGCCAGCATCACCATGGCAGAGATGCCAAACAAGTTGTCGTTGAACACATAAAGGATGAGCAGCGACATGGCAACGACCACGATCTGCTTGACGGCGATGATGATGGCGCCGCGGGCAGCGGCGGCAGGAGCGCTCTTAAACGAAATCGTCGTACCGACGATGAGCAAAAAAGCGCCCACGAGCGGGCCAGCGCCCTGCTGGGTCATGCCAAGCGTAAAGCTGCCGAGCGTTTTGAACAGGTCGGGGAATAGCGTGTTGAGCAGACAGCCCAACAGAAGCGGCACCAAGATATTGGCGCCCGGGATGGAGGACATCTTAAAGAACGGCTCCTTTGCCGCCGGCGCCTCCACCGCAGTCGATTCACTCATATATATCTCCTTTGGATGCATGCGAATCGTAGCCGCACGCGCCTATATCAGAAAGAAGGCGACGGTCCCGAGTCGCAGGAGCCGTCGCCGAATAATCGTCGTGGGGTATTACCCGTCCAGGACGATGCCGCCGTCGCAGTCGCCGATCTCGCCGTTCACGAAGCTGGCGAGGTCGGAAGCGAAGAACAGCACCATCTGCGCAGGCTCGCTGGCCTGGGCGGCGCGGCCCAGAGGAATACCGTTGATGATGCGCTGAGAGTTCTCGTCAGAGAGAATCGAGGTCATATCGGTCAACGTGAGCGACGGGCACACGGCGTTGCAGCGGACGCCAAACTTGCCGCCTTCCTTGGCGACTGCCTTGGTTAGACCGTTAACACCGGCCTTGGAGCTGGCGTAGGCGGCGGTGCCGAGCAGGCCGCCACCGATCTTGCCCGCAACGGAACTCACGTTGACGATAGTGCCGGCATGGGCCGCCTTAAAGTGCGGGTACACGGCGTTCATCATGGTAAAGGTACCGTTGAGGTTGATGTCGATGGTGCGACGCCACTCGGTGTCATCGATCTCGTCGAACTTCTTGGTGCTGATGACGCCAGCGCAGTTGATCAGGATGTTGGTTTGCGGCAGGTCCGTAAAAATCTGCTCGACGGTCTCGCGCGCCTTGGGTGCATCGGCGACATCGAGCTGATAGAACTTGTTGCCCTCGCCAAGCTCGGCCACCGCGGCCTCGCCCTTAGCAGCGTTCCTTGCGATGAGCGCGACATGTCCGCCGCCCGCAACGATGCCCTTGGCAATCTCGAGGCCAATGCCCTGAGTGCCGCCCGTGACAATCGCGGTCTTGCCCGTGAAGTCAAATGCCATGACTCCATCCCCCTTTATGTAAGGTGTCTCCTTGCGGGAAGTTGGAGCATCGCACGTGGCGATTATATGAGTCCCAGTCGTCATGGTGGTGACAACCCCTCGCCTAACCGCGGGCATAATAGTTCTTTGAAACGCTTTAGCAATTGAATGATTTTAAGTCTTAATGAGCTCTTAATATTGCCTAGCGGCCAAGTAGATTTTGGGACATGCCTAGAAATCCACCGAATGGGATGGTTGAGCGGGGGTATCATCTTTCAGCGAAAATAGTTTCTAGTGTTAGGGGTTTTCGGTGGAAGATACCGATTTCCGTGAGCTTGGGCGTCAGCTCCTTACCGAGTTCGGCAGCATGCATCAGCGCATTTCGCGCTTTGCGGACAAAGCCCTCGGCGGCGAGATGGCCGTCATGCGCGCCCTCATACTCGCCGGCGGTTCACTCACGCCGAGCGAACTCGCTGATCGCGCCTGGGTCTCGAGTGCCCGCATCGCCAATATCCTACGCGCTCTCGAAGCCAAGGGCTGGGTCGAGCGCGAGCACTCAAAGACCGACCGTCGTCGCGTACACGTCACGGTGACCGACAAAGGATTCCAGGATCTCGAAATCAAACGTCGGGAATTCGAGAACCGCACCGCGGCCTTCCTCGAGCAGCTCGGCGAAACAGATACCCAAGAGATGGTGCGTCTTCTAAGACGTGCCAACGAAATTATCGACCGCAATCAAGAAAGGAGAGATGCCGAATGAGGATTCTCAAGCTCTTTAAAAAGCATATCCTGGCACTGTTCGCAGCTATCGTACTTATCGTAATCAGTTGCAACGCCGATCTGGCACTGCCTACCTATATGAGCGATATCGTCGACGTGGGCGTGCAGCAAGGCGGCATCGCCTCACCCGTGCCCGACACCATTCGCTCCGAATCGCTCGATGACCTCGAACTCTTTATGAGCGCCAAGGACGCCAAGGCTGTGGAGGCCGTGTTTAGCAAGGCAGACAAAAACGGGATTCGCACGTACAAGGGCACCGAGGACGAGCGCGCCGACGGCAGCAAGCTCGCTGACATTATGAGCCTGCCCGAGACCGTCGTCCTTTCGCTCAACCAAGGCATCGACGCCAACTCCATGGGCGACATGACCGGCGCATCTACCGAGGCAAGCGATGGCGGCGCCGCTCAGGCCATGCCCACCCCCGAGCAGATGGCGGCAATGACGCCCGAGCAGCTCGCCGAGATGCAGCAGAAGGCCGCAGCGGCGCAGAATATGCAAAAGCAGATTGATGCCGACGGCGGTAAGATCACCATGAAGGGTCTGCGTCTAGGCGTTGAAGGCGGCCTAATCGACCAGGGCAAGCTCGTCGAGGGCGCCAACGATATGGCGGACAAAATGGGCTCCATGTCGGGCTCCATCGTGACCCAACGCGCCGTGAGCTATGTGCAAGACGAGTACAAGGCGCAGGGCATCGACCCCGCCGATGTGCAGAACGCCTACCTGGGCCGCATGGCAACCACGATGTTTGGTCTGTGCCTAATCTCGCTGGTCGCCACCATCCTGACCGGTGCCGTGGCTTCGCGCACCGCCTGCTCCATCGCCCGCGACCTGCGCCGCGAGACCTTCAACAAGGTTATGCACTTCTCGCCGGCCGAGGTGGGCAAGTTTAGCCAGGCCTCGCTCATCACCCGCTGTACCAACGACATTCAGCAGATCCAGATGGCCGCAACTCTGTTTATCCGCATGTGCCTGATGGCCCCCGTCATGGGCATCGTCGCCGTCATGCGCGTCCTGGCCAACCACACCGGCCTTGAGTGGACCATCGCTGTGGCCATCATCGCGGTTTCGGCCGTCGTCGGCGTGCTTATGGGCCTCACCATGCCCAAGTTCAAAAAGATGCAGAGCTTTGTGGACCGCGTGAACCTTACCGCCCGCGAGCTGCTCGACGGTCTTATGCCCATCCGCTCATTCAACCGCGAGGAGCATGAGCTCGAGCGTTTTGACAAGGCTTCGCTCGACCTGATGACCACGCAGCTCTACACCAACCGCGCCATGAGCTTTATGATGCCGCTCATGATGCTCGTCATGAACTGCATCACCGTGCTCATCGTCTGGTTTGGCGCGCAGGGTGTGTCCGACGGCGTGATGCAGGTCGGCAACATGATGGCGTTTATCTCCTACACCATGCAGATCGTCATGGCGTTTATGATCCTCACCATGGTTTCGGTTATCCTGCCCCGTGCCGAGGTCGCAGCTGAGCGCGTGGAAGAGGTCATCACCTGCCCCACGAGCATCAACGACCCTGCCTCGCCCAAACTGCCCGCAGCCAGCGCGCCGCGCGGTGAGCTCACCTTCCGCGACGTGAGCTTCCAGTACCCCGATGCCCGCGCCGATGTCATCAGCGGCGTGAACTTCACCACACATGCCGGTCAGATGCTCGGCATCATCGGCTCCACGGGCTCGGGCAAGTCCACGCTCGTGCAGCTGATTCCGCGCCTGTACGACGTCACGGGCGGCAGCATTTCGCTCGACGGCATCGACGTGCGCGACATGACCCTCTCTGAGCTGCGCCGCCGCATCGGTTATATTCCGCAGCAGGGTCGTCTGTTCTCGGGTACCGTCGAGAGCAACCTCAAGTTTGCCGGCGACATGGTGAGTGACGAGGATATGCGCCAGGCAGCACGCGTCGCCCAGGCGGAGGACTTTATCGCCGAGCGCGAGGGCGGCTACGACTCCCCCATCAGCCAGGGCGGCTCCAATGTTTCGGGCGGTCAGCGCCAGCGTCTGGCCATCGCCCGCGCGTTGGCCAAAAAGCCCGAGGTCGTGGTGTTCGATGATTCGTTTAGCGCCCTCGACTACAAGACCGACGCGCGCCTGCGCGAAGAGCTGGCCAAAAACGTCACCGACGCCGCGCTCGTGGTCGTGGCCCAGCGCATCGCGACCATCATGCACGCCGACCAGATCATCGTGCTCGACGACGGCCACGTAGTGGGCACCGGCACGCACGAGGAGCTGCTGCGCAGCTGCCCGGCGTACCTGGAGATCGCACAGTCACAGCTTTCCGCCGAGGAGCTGGGGCTTACCCAAGAAGAAATTGCAGCCGTCATGGAAGGAGGCGAGCGCTAATGGCAGACGAGACCAAGACTCAGATTCCCAAGCCCACCCGCCAGCGTGGTCCCATGGGCCGCATGGGCGGCATGCGTCGCGGCGAAAAGGCCAAGGACTTTAGGGGCACCATGAGGCAGCTGCTCGGCTATATCGGCCAGCACAAGATTGCCGTGTTTGCCGCCGTCGCCTTTGCCGTGTGCTCGGTCATCTTTAACATTGTGGGACCCAAGGTGCTCGGCCAGGTTACGACCAAGCTGTTCGAAGGCCTGGTCGCCAAGGTCAACGGCACCGGCGACGTTGACTTTGACTGGATCGCCAAGACGCTCGGCTTTTTGCTCTGCCTGTATCTGGCGAGCTCTGTCTGCAGCCTGGTCCAGGGCTGGCTCATGACCGGTGTCACGCAAAAGATCTGCTACCGCATGCGCAAGGAGATCGCAGCCAAGATTGCCGTCGTGCCGATGAGCTACTTCAACGGTCACAGCAAGGGCGATGTGCTCAGCCGCATCACCAACGACGTCGATACGCTCGGCCAGTCGCTCAACCAGAGCGTGACGCAGCTTATTACGTCCGTCACGCAGATTATCGGCGTGCTCGTCATGATGTTGTCGATCAGCCTGCCGCTTACCGGCGTCACCGTGCTCACGCTGCCGGCCGCCGCGATTATCTTGATGGTGATGATTCACTTCTCGCAGCCGTACTTCCGCGAGCAACAGCAGGTTCTGGGCGCCGTCAACGGCATTATCGAGGAGGACTTTGCCGGCCAGAACGTCATTCAGGTGTTCGACCGCGCCGAGGCCTCGATCGAAGAGTTCGACCGTCAAAACGACCGTCTCTTTATTAGTGGCTGGCGCTCGCAGTTCCTGTCGGGCCTGATGATGCCGCTTATGAGCCTGGTGGGCAACATGGGCTACGTGGGCGTCGTCGTGGTGGGCGCACAGCTCGCGCTGACCGGCAATGCCACGCCCGGCGATATCCAGAGCTTTATCCAGTACGTTCGCAACTTTACGCAACCCGTGCAGCAGCTGGGCAACGTGAGCAACACGATGCAGTCGATGGCCGCTGCCACCGAGCGCGTCTTTGAGTTCTTGGCCGCGCCCGAGGAGGAGCAGAAGGCCGACGCGCAGATTCCCGAGAGGCGTCCCGGCCACGTGGAGTTCGACCATGTCAAGTTTGGCTACACGCCCGACAAGACCGTCATCCACGACTTTAGCTGCGAGGCGCAGCCCGGCCAGACCATCGCCATCGTCGGCCCCACCGGCGCCGGCAAGACCACGCTCATTAAGCTGCTGCAGCGCTTCTACGATGTGGACGACGGTTCGCTGCGTGTCGAGGGCGTCGACGTGCGCGACTGGGACCGCGCGGCGCTGCGCGGCGAGTTTGCCATGGTGCTGCAGGATACCTGGCTGTTTAACGGCACCATCCGCGAAAACATCCGCTACGGACGCCCCGATGCGAGCGATGCCGAGGTCGAAGCCGCTGCACGTGCCGCACGCTGCGACCACTTTATCCATACGCTCGCCGGCGGCTACGACTTTATGATCAACGAGGAGGGCACTAACCTGTCGCAGGGTCAGCGCCAGCTCGTGACCATCGCCCGTGCCATTTTGGCCGACCGCCCGGCGCTGATTCTGGACGAGGCGACCTCCAACGTCGATACCCGTACCGAGGAGCTTATTCAGCGTGCCATGGATGCGCTGATGCAGGGCCGTACCAGCTTTGTTATCGCGCACCGCCTGTCCACGATCCGCAACGCCGACGTGATCTTGGTAATTCGCGACGGCGACATCGTCGAGAAGGGCACGCACGACGAGTTGCTCGCCCAGGGCGGCTTCTACGCCGACCTGTACAACTCGCAGTTCGACGAGGCGGCGTAAATTCTGCCGCAGGGAACGAATAACGCCCGAGAACGGGGGCGTTTTATTAATTTGAAGGCGTATA
>CABUBS010000100.1 GCA_902489855.1 uncultured Collinsella sp. | reverse complement strand
GATCGACGTCTTCCCTCGGGGTCCGCTAGGCGTTCAAAAGGTGTCGGTGGCCGCATCGGCTGTTGCTGGGACTTAGGCACGATGTCCTCCTACCTGATCGTTGCGTTCGCGCGCGGTGGCGCCAGTGGTAAAGCTTAATCCCTTGACGAGCGCGTTTTTGCCGTACTTGCCCTTTACGGCCAGGACGGCGCGCGCCAGGTCGCGCTCGCGCTCATCCGCCTCGATATCGCTAAATAGGTCGATGGTGGCAAATTCCTCAGGCATGAGGTTGCCAAAGCCCAAGTTGATACGCTTGACCGGTCGTTTGGGATCGACAGTCTGCGCCCAGAGCTCATCGAAATAGCCCATGATCTTCTTAAACGAATTGGTGCGCTCGGGCAGCTTTCGCGAAGCGTTGGAGTGCGCGAAGAGGGCGGCATAGCCACCGCGCGGTTTGCCGCCATGCTCTCCCACAAAGATGCCATCGATTGCCTGTGCCTCGCGCACCAGGCGGCGCCGTTCGTCATCGCGCTGGACGGGCTTGGGCGCACGGGGTGCGAGCTCGGGGCCGGTGGTTGCGGTGGGCTCGATGCTCGACGTGCTCGAGCGCAGGTGCCCACATCCGTCCACATATTGCGCTGTGCCGCTGGCGTCGAGGCGGCGTATGTCGGCCCGCTCGCTCGCATAACCCACAAAGAGCGAGATGCTGTCACAGACCACGTGCTTATCGACTAAGTCCAACACGGCGTTGTCGACCATCTCGCGCAAGACAGTGTAGGCCTGCTCGTAGACATAGCCCTTCGAGAGCACCTGTCCTGTGGTAGTTGAGGTTGCCTGTGGGCGATAGGCTTGGATATCGGCGATGGTTGTCGGCTCGCGTCCAAAGGCGTGGTCGATGAGATACTCGGCATTGACGCCGAGCTCGTCGTAAAGCAGATTTTCGTCGAGCGCGGCGACACCCATCAGATCGTAGACACCGTACTTTTCGAGGCGGGCTGCCACGCCGGGGCCGATGCCCCAGATATCGGTGATGGGACGATGGGGCCAGATCTCCTTGCGAAAGGTCTCGTCGTCGAGTATGCCGATGCGGCTGGGTACGTGCTTGGCGGTAATGTCGAGCGCTACCTTGGCCTGAAATAGGTTGGGGCCGATGCCGACCGTCGCCGTGATGCCGGTGCGCGCGAGGACCTCGTCGCGCAGCATGCAGGCAAAGCCTTTGGCATTGGTGTGGTAGAGGTCTAGATAGGGCGTCACGTCGATAAAGCATTCGTCGATTGAATAGACATGAATGTCTTGCGGACTCACGTATTCCAGATAGATACCGTAGATTTTCGCCGACACTTCCATGTAGTGCTGCATGCGCGGCACGGCCTTGATGTAGTCGATGCCATCGGGGATCTCGAACAGTCGACAGCGGTTGTGAATCCCTAAGTCCTTCATGGCCTGCGTGATAGCGAGGCAGATGGTCGTGCGTCCGCGCGATTCGTCGGCAACAACCAGGTTGGTGGTGAGCGGATCGAGTCCACGGTCGACGCATTCGACGCTGGCGTAAAACGTCTTGAGGTCGATGCAGATATAGGTGTGCTGCTCGTGCGCCATCCGTGCCCCTCTATCAAACACATGTTCCTATCGAATACCTGTTCGATAATACCCGCTCGACCGGACACCGTCAAAACCTGCCAAAAAGGGACAGGTTTATTCTGGTCGGTAAAACGCTTGACCTGCCAAAACAAACCTGTCCCTTTTTGGTCGGTTTTTAACGCAGCCCTAAAGAGTGCGAAACAGCTCGGAAAAGCTCGCTTCGTAGCATGAACCTAACGATCGATACCACCATAAAGCACGGAAGGGTTGTGGGGATAATGGTCAACTATGGGTTTGGTATGCCGACGCGCTTGGTTGCGGATGGGGACGTGGCTCGCTGGTGCGGACGGTTGGTCGCTCACTACGGTGGCACCAAGGCGCTGGTCGTGCTGGGAGGCGACAAGCATACGCGTGATGAGCTTGTCTCGGCGGCGCTGGGCTCGCTCGACCGCGCCCTGCTCGAACGCGTGCTCTTTCGTTGTGGCTCGGTCGGGGGCGATGGGGGAGACGAGCTGGTCGATGAGGCTGTAGCCCTGGCGACCGATGAGGGCGTGGACTTTGTCCTGGCGATTGGCGATGCCGATACGGCGGGCTTTGCGCGCGAACTCGCCCGTCGCATGGCCGCGCTCGATGCCGGCGAGGACGGCTTTGTTCCCTAAAAGAACCTATCCCTTTATGGTAAATATACATTGTTTCGGAGGGCAGGGTGCCTGCCGTCGTGGGTGCCGGCGAGGTTCCCGTTTTTGCCATCATCGCGCCCGAACTGCTGGAGGGCATTGGGTCTCCTCTGCGTGAGTTGCTCGGCAGCGTGTGCGCAGCGGCCTAATATTTACCATAAAGGGATAGGTTCTTTTTGATTGGTAAAGCGTTTGACCTGCCAAAATAAACCTGTCCCTTTTTGGTCGGTCGCCGTCTGGGGGCAGATTGGCAACGCTCGCTGATTACGGTCTTGACCTGCGTTAGAATAGGGGCATCTGATTATCCGGGCGCATGGAGGAGTGCGCCCGTATGCTGAGGAGGACTCTATGGCAACTGTTGCCGCACCTATCGATGCTACGTCGACTGCCGCTTGGAAGGCGCTCGAGGCCCATCAGGAGAAGCTCGAGGCCGAGGGCATCGACCTCAAGGCCTGGTTCGCCGCTGACGCCGACCGCGTGAATAAGTTGAGCTTTGACGCCGGCGACCTTCACTTCGATCTGTCGAAGAACCTGGTGACCGATGAGACCGTCAAGCTGCTGTGCGATCTTGCCCGCGAGGTGAAGCTCGAGGAGCGCCGCGACGCCATGTTCTCCGGCGAGCACATCAACACCACCGAGGACCGCGCCGTCCTGCACACCGCGCTGCGCCGCCCGGCAAGCGAGAGGGGCCAGCTCATCGTCGATGGCCAGGATGTCGTTGCCGACGTGCACGAGGTCCTCGACCGCATGTATGCCTTCGCCGAGCGCGTGCGCTCCGGTGAGTGGAAGGGTGTTACCGGCAAAAAGATCGAGCACCTGGTGTCCATCGGCATCGGTGGCTCCGATCTGGGCCCGGTCATGGCCTACGAGGCCCTGCGTCCCTACGCCGACGCCGGTATCGACTGCCGCTACATCTCCAACATCGACCCCAACGATCAGGCAGAGAAGCTCAAGGGCCTCGATCCCGAGACCACGCTCGTGATCATCGTCTCCAAGACCTTCACTACGCTCGAGACCCTCACCAACGCCCGCGAGGTCAAGACCTGGATGCTCGAGCAGCTCAAGGCTCAGGGCGCCATCGACGGCTCCGATGAGCAGAACGCCGAGGCCGTGGCAAAGCACTTCGTCGCCGTCTCCACCGCACTCGAGAAGGTCGAGGCCTTCGGTATCGACCCCGCCAACGCCTTCGGTTTCTGGAACTGGGTCGGCGGCCGCTATTCCGTTGACTCCGCCGTGGGCCTGTCACTGATCGTCGTGCTCGGCCCCGAGCGCTTCCAGCAGTTCCTCGAGGGCTTCCACGCCATCGACGAGTACTTCTGCAACACGCCGCTCGAGAACAATGCCGTCGCGCTGATGGGCCTGCTCAACGTCTGGTACGTCAACTTCTTCGGTTCCAAGAGCCACGCCGTGCTGCCGTACTGCCAGTACCTGCACCGTTTCCCGGCCTACCTGCAGCAGCTCACCATGGAGTCCAACGGCAAGCACGTCCGCTGGGACGGCAGCGCTGTGACCTCCGATACCGGTGAGATCTTCTGGGGCGAGCCCGGCACCAACGGCCAGCATGCCTTCTACCAGCTGCTGCATCAGGGCACCGTGGTGGTTCCGGCCGACTTTATCGCTTTCGCAAACACTGCCAACCCCGCAACCGACAGCGGCCAGGATGTCCACGAGTTGTTCCTGGGCAACTTCCTAGCCCAGACCAAGGCACTCGCCTTTGGTAAGACGGCCGATGAAGTGCGCGCCGAGGGCACGCCCGAGCAGATCGTCCCGGCCCGCTGCTTTGAGGGCAACCGTCCGACGACCTCGATCTTCGGCGACACGCTGACCCCGTTTGCGCTCGGCGAGCTCATCGCCCTGTACGAGCACATCACGTTTGTCGAGGGCACGGTCTGGGGCGTCGAGCTGGGCAAGCAGCTTGCCAAGCAGATCACCCCGGCCTTCCACGACGACGCCGCCAAGGCCGAGCAGGACGCTTCGACCCAGGCGCTCATCGAGTTCTACCGCGCTCACCGCAAGTAGTCGCTGCTGTTAACGCATCGCGCCTTATAGCCAGGGGCCCGTATCCCATCGGATGCGGGCCCCTTTGCTTTGCCGTGGCCCCGGGGCGCACGGCCTTTGTGGAGCATCGCCGGGGCGTCGCGCGCTGCGAGAACCCTGCGCCTAGATCTCGGCCTCCGCATGGCCTCGCTGCGCCTCGGGCAGCTCCCCGTAGAGCGGATGGTCTTCGAGCCTAAAGCGCTCGACCTGTTCGGGAGTGCGACCGCGTACAAAGAGCCACGAGCGATCGATCGGCGTCGCCATGAGCGTGCTGGGCAGTGCGTCGGCGCGGTCGGAAAACACCCGGGCGCTCTCGGGATCCTGGAACGCCAGCACCAGATGCGTGTCGCAGTTGCCCATGATGGAGCGTGCGCGTGCCTCGCCATAGAGCGCATCAAGCTGGTTGGTCGACTGCAGCAGCAGCGTTGCCCAGATGTTGCGGCTTCGGATAATCGAGAGCACGTTGTCGATCTGGGGGATCTGCAGATTTGCGAAGTCATCGAGCATAAAGCGCACGGGCACGGGCAGGCTGCCGTCGGGCTGCCTATCGGCTTCGCGAATGAGGCCCATAAATGCCTGCGTAATAAAGAGGCCGGTCAGCGGATCGAGATTGCGGTCAATATCGCTTACGGTTACAAACAGGGCGCAGGGGGTGTGTCCCATGGAAGCGAAGTCCACCTGATGGCACTCACGATAGAGCTGTGCCGCACCGTCGAATCCCAGGCACATGACCTTTTCGGCAAGGATGCCGACGATGCTCGCGTGCATGCGCTCGGCATTTTGCGTAATGGCGTAGCGCCGCCATAGCGAGAGGGCATAGCTTTGGGGGTCGGTCGTGATCAGATCGTCAAACAATCGACCCGTGGCACCGTCCTGCAGGTGCTCGATCAGCTTGATGACCGAGCTGATCGTCTGCTCGTCGGCGGGTAGCTGTTCGGTGACGTAGGCGATAAGACACGACAGCAGGTTTGCCGCCGCATGATCCCAAAAAGGCTGGTTGTTGTCCTCGATGGGGCAGATGGCCTTTGCCACCGAGAGGATGTCCTGCTGGTTGGGCCTGCCGTCCGCCTTGCGGCGAATGTGCCTCAGGGGGTTGTAGCCGCAGCGCTCGATGCCGGGCGCAAGGGCCGGGACGGTGTTGAGGTCGGCGAAGTTGAGACATTGCACGCGGTAACCGTGGGCTGCCAGCACGGGTCCCACTTCGCGACAGAGCGTGCCTTTGGTGTCGAGCACGATGTAGCTTGCGTTCATCTGCAGCAGGTTGGGCTTGAGGACGTTTCGGGTCTTGCCGGCTCCCGAGGGGCCGATCACAAGTGCGTTGTTGTTGAGTCCCGTTTGGCGGGTGTCGCAGGAAAGCGTTCGATCCTTGGCGAGGATGGTGGACGATGCGGACTCAGATGCGGCGAGGCGGCTGGCGAGGTTAGACATGGGCGACATCCTTGGTGGTCGAGAGGATTTCGTGGGCAAAGCCGAGCTCGACGGCGCGCTCGGCCGAAAGGTAGGTGTCTTTTGCAGTGAGGGACTGGATGCGCTTGGGCGTGAGGCCGCTGCGGTCCGAGAGGATTTGCGTGAGGGTCTTGCGGGTCTGCATGAGACGCCGGCTAGTTTCCTGCAGCGCAAGTGCCGAGCCGCCTGCCCCCTGGGGGATCAGCGGGTCGTGAATCATGAGCTCTGCATGGGGCGCCATACGGCGATCGTCGCCGCCCATAAAGATCACGGCGCCCATGGACGCGGCGAATTCCAGGCAGACGGTGCGGATGGGGCACGATGCGAGACGCATGGCGTCATAGATCGCAAGACCCGATCGCACGCTTCCGCCGGCGCTGGCGACAAATATGGTGATGGGGCGGCTGGGGTTGGTGGCATCGAGCAGGCGAATCTGCTGACATAGGTCGTGGGCCATCGGGGTTTCGATGTTTCCCATGACGGAGAGCTCGCGACGGGCGAGCATCTCATCGTAAATGCTGGTGAGCGTGATACCTCGGGCGGATTCACGCATGGTGAGGGGGCTGATGATGGGGGAATGATTGGTGTCCATGAGGACTCCTTTCTGTTGGTTGTGTTGTGGAATAGGATTGTTGCCCGCGGAGGGGCTGGCGGGCTACAGGGTTCGTCCGAGCCTGAGATCGAGCTCGGTTGTGGGGCAGGCTGCCTGTTCGTGCGGCTCGCAAGCGCCAAGGGCTCCAAAGCGATGGAGCGTTGCGGCGGGCGTGGTGTAGGCGAGCCGCAGCTGATGCTCGACAGGGGCACATCCGTCATTTTTGTAATGAGCCGCGTAGTACTGCGCGATGCTGGCGTTCATCTCGCTGCCATTGTGATGGCGCTCAAACTGGCGTCTGCAGGTCTCGATGATCTTTGCTACCGACTTGGGTGCCGTCGCGGGAACAAGGGCGAGATAGCCCTCAAATAGCTCGTTGATGCTCAGGAGGCACAGCAGGTCGATCAGCGTCCTTATGGCTGCTCCCTCGGCGGAAAAGTGCGCGGTCATGCGGTTATATCGGTTGCGGTCGACGATGGCCGCATGGGGTCTTGGAGTTTTCTGCCCCGTGGTCCCGGGCTTTTGCCGCGCCTGTGTATTGAGCTCGACGTTGCAGCGCTTGAGGCCGTCCAACGGAAGGAACAGTGCGGTGCGCAGGGTGTTCCGCTTGCTTTCGAGTTCATGACGCTCGTCGGGTTCCCATTCGAGCTTGAGTTTCGTGTCGAGCGCCGTAAGCATATGGGCTAGGCAGCCTACGGTAAGAACGTACGAATCGTTGTCGCGTTTTGGGGCATAGGGGTCTGTCAGCTTGCGAATGTCGGGGTCGCCCATGATCTTTGTGCAGCGCTTCAGCAGTTGAGGGTGGTCGGCCAAGATCGTCGCGAGCGGTAGCGACGCGTAGTTCTTGATGGTCGCGGCGGCAAAGGCGGCGTCATATTCGTTTGCATATGCTCGCTCAATGCGGGCATCCAGAATGCTTTTCTTATCGCCGTCTTCAGCGTGGTGGTTTGTCATAGCTTCTCCAATCGGTTGATGTTCGTGCTGTTTGTTGATGTGTTGGTTGTCGTGAGTGATGTGCTTGCCGTGGGTGATGTGCTGACGTTGGGGTGCTATGCGGTTTTCAATGAGCCCGTGAGGCAGTTGCTGCAGGGGCGGGATGGAACGGCCCATGCAAGGCGGAAGGCATCGTGCTCAAAATCGAGACAGCAATGTCCTGGGTGCCTCACATGTGGCAGTTACCTCATTAAGTTGTCATTGCGTTTGGGGTTGTACTTTGCCGATCTTCCTTCTCTTACACGCTAAAACTCAAACTTCATATGCTCGATCTACTTAAAACCGCAACGGCGGTCTTTTATCAACTTATATGTCGGAACGCGTCTTTGCAAGTACTTTTTTGCGTTTGTTTCAAATGCCTTGAATATCAACTTCATCCGAACACCTCCCATATTCATCCGTACATGTACGGA
>CABUBS010000099.1 GCA_902489855.1 uncultured Collinsella sp. | reverse complement strand
GCGAAAGGCAGGCGCTATGGGCCGCATTCTGTAAAAAAGACCAGCTTTTGAGGCGACGGGGACTCATAATCAAGGCTTTCGACGCGGTTTTGCACTCCCATTCCCGCGCCTGCGGGCTCCGGGATGCTGAATACTCCGGAATTTGCACGCCGCCCCCGGGGGTACCCGTGGGCAAAAAGCAACCGCCCCGCCGAAATATACATTCGAAGTAGCAGTTTATGCAAATAGGCGGTTGTGGATGCGTCAACGCCTCGCTAGAACTTGAATCCCGGAACAGGCTACTCGGCGCTCTTGAGGGCGCCGACCATGTCGATCTTGTTGAGGGTACGATTGGTAGCGAGGTTGACGATAAACGTAAAGGCAAAGGAAAGCACCACGGCGAGTACGTAGCTTAGCGGCTCGACCTCGACGTCAAAGTACAGCGACGGCATCTGCAGGATGTACGTAAAGCTCTCGGCAAGCAGGCCACCCAGCGGCACGCCCAGCGCAGCGCCGATCGCCGTGAGGATTAACGTCTCCTTGTTGACGTAGTGGTGCACCTCGCCGCGACGGAAGCCCAGCACCTTAATGGTCGCCAGCTCGCGCTCGCGCTCGGAGATATTCGTGTTGGACAGCGTAAACACCACCACAAACGATAGGCACGCTGCCATAAAGGTCACGAGCACCACGACAGAGTTGATAATCGTAAAGTTCGCCTCGTAGTTCTGCCAATGTTCGGCCGTGCTCGAGATGGTGAGCCAACCGTCGCTCTTAATCTTCTTGCTAAACGCAATCTGATCGGCAGACGAACCCTTGAGCAGCACAAAGATGCCATTGAGACGGACGCTTTGGCCAAACGCGCGCTCATAGGTGCTCTGCGTCATATAGAGCGTGTTGCCCAGGTAGTTGAGCGAAATATCACTCACCTCGACATCGGCGACATTGAGCGACGAATCCTGGACCTGCGCCGTATCGCCTGGCTGGATTCCCAACACCAATTGCGAGCTCTTGCTCAGATACACATCCCCGTCGCGCAAAGCAAGCGGCTCTTTGGACTCGTCCTCCAGGCACACGTAGTCGTCCAAGTCACTCGTACGGTCATCGGGCACCACGACCAGCTGCACGGTCTCGCTCTTGCCGCCATACGTAAAGGTGACGTTGTCGGTCATGATCGGCAGCGTCGAGGTCACGTTCACGTTGGAGTCCTTGGCCGCGCTGCGCTCGTCCAGCGCCGCGCACGTCTGCGTAAAGTCATCGGGGTTGGCAACCGCTAGCAGATCATAGCGCGTAACGTGTCCGTACTGCTTGGGCGAAAGCGCCACCGATGTATCGCGAATGCCCATGCCGCAGATCACGAGCGCCGTGCAGCCCGCAATGCCGAAGATGGTCATAAAAGCACGCTTTTTGTAACGGAACAGGTTACGCGCTGCCACCTTGTTCAAAAAGCCCATGCGGTGCCAGATAAAGCCGATACGCTCAAGCAAGATACGCGAGCCGGCGCGCGGGGCCTTGGGACGCATGAGCGAGGCTGGGGTCTCGGCCATCTCGTGACGACAGGCGATAATCGTGGCGCCCACCACGCCCACGGCAAACAGCGCCACCGAGACGATTGAGGACACGATGTCGTACGAAAGCAGCATCTGAGGCAGCGAGTACATGTCGTCGAACACCGTAAACAAGAACAGCGGCAGGCCCACAAATCCGATGATGTTGCCGAGCACGCCACCGATCAGACACGCCCACAGCGAGTAGTCCACATATTTGGACAGGATGCGCCCGCGCGAATAACCGAGCGCCTTGTACAGGCCAATGAGCGTGCGCTCTTCCTCGACCATACGCGTGGCGGTGGTAAGGCTGATGAGCACGGCGACGATAAAGAAGATAAACGGGAACACGGTGGCGATGGCCTCGATTGAAGAACTGTCGCTCTCGACGCTCGAGTAGCTTGCGATGTTACCGCGGTCCTGGATGTACCAAGTGCATTCGCCCAGATCGGAAAGCTCGGCGCGGGCATCGGCAAAATGCTGGTCAGCGGCGGCGCGGCGCTGGTCCAGGTCAGCTTGCGCCTGTGCACGTTCGTCGCTGTCCCCGGCCATACGGTCGATGTTGCCCTGTTCAATCCCAAAGAGCATATTCGCCTGGCGCTCGGCCGCATCCAAGCTTGCCGGCGTGTCAACCGTCAACTCCTGAGCACGTGCCTTCTCACGCTCCCTGCGGATCTTCTCGATATTGACCTTGACCTCGTTGATCTTTGTCGTGTAGGCATCCGAATAGGAGTTGAGGCTCTTGGCTCCCTCGACGATCACGTGGACCGAGGAGTAGGAAGAAGATGTCGCGGCGTCCTCGTTCACATAGAACTTATAGTCCGCAGCCGAAGCAGCGCGAAAGGCGTTGACTGTCGAGTCGGAGCTCACGTCGGTGGGATCGAGGACCTCGGCCGTAATGGTGTAATCGCCCGCGGCAAACTGGTCCTTGGCACTTTGGTTCGACGAGCTCGCATCGTTGGCGGCAAAGCTCACCGTATCGCCGAGCTTTTTGCCCGAAGCCTTCAGGAACTTCGAAGTCACCGCGACCTCACCGGCGCTCTCGGGCAAATCGCCGCTCACCAGCACCGGTTGATCGATATTCTCCTTGGAAAGACTCTGCACGACCACGCGCTCGCGCGTTGTGCCCACGGCGGTGTAGGCGGTCTCGGCGTAGATACCCTCGGCCGTCTCGACGCCGTCGACCTCTTGGATAGCCGCAAGATCGTCGCGCGTAAGGCCATAGGTCGACTGCACGTTAATGTCATAGACATTCTGCTGGTCAAAATAGGCGTCGACCGAATCGCGTAGGTCCTCGCAGCCCGCCTTGAGGCCGCACATCACGCTCACGCCGAGCGCGGTGATGACCACGATAGACAAGAAGCGTTTGAGGCTGCCGCGGATTGTGCGGTAGATGCCACGGCGAAACACCGTCGGCACCATATCGTTTGAGCTTTGGGCCGTGCGGTAGGTCGCGAACTCCCGGTCGCGACCCGCGTGCTCCGTATCGTGGTTTTGGCTGTTTTGGCGGTCCTGGTCCATGGGCGCTACCACTCGATCGTCTCGATCGGCACGGGATTTTGCTGGACCGTCTCGCTCTCCACGCGGCCGCTCTTAAAGCGGATCAGGCGATCGGCCATGGGCGCCAGCGCGGAGTTGTGCGTGATGATGATGACCGTAATGCCCTGCTTGCGGCAGGTATCCTGCAGCAGCTGCAAGATCTGCTTGCCGGTTTTATAGTCGAGCGCGCCCGTGGGCTCGTCGCACAGGAGCAGCTTGGGGTTCTTTGCCAGTGCGCGGGCGATGGACACGCGCTGCTGCTCGCCGCCCGAAAGCTGTGCCGGAAAGTTGCCCAGGCGCTCGCCCAGGCCAACCTGGCGAAGCGTCTGTTCGGCATCGAGCGAATCGGGGCAGATTTGCGCCGCGAGCTCGACGTTTTCGAGCGCTGTCAGGTTGGGGACCAGATTGTAGAACTGAAAGACAAAGCCGACGTCGGCGCGGCGGTATTCCACGAGCTGTGCCTCGTTGGCAGAGCTCACGTCGCGCCCGTCCACTGTCACGGAGCCGGAGGTTACCGTATCCATGCCGCCTAGGATGTTGAGCGCCGTAGTCTTGCCGGCGCCCGAAGCGCCCAGGATAATGGCGAGCTCGCCGCGCTCAACGGTAAAGCTCGCGCCGTCGAGCGCATGGATGCGGGCATCGCCCTCGCCATATGCTTTGATGACGTCTTTGAATTCGATATAGGCCATCGATCGGTTCCCATCTGGTCGGATAACTCTTTAGTATTACCCATTTCACGCCGACCAAAAAGGGACAGGTTCATTTTGGCAGGTTTTATATGGGGAAACGACAGCCATAGATGAGGCGCCGGGAAGGCAGAGAAATCATCGACGGGGTCAGGCCGACCGCCAAACACAACGCACGCATCTCTATCTGTCAGCAAAATCATTCGAACAACTGTTCGTTTCTATGATATGATTCCGTTATCTAAGCAGGCCAATACGCAGAAAGGCGGCCAACATGGCGTTCGACTTTAAGAAGGAATGCAAGGAGCTCTACAAACCTGCAAGCAAGCCGAGCATCGTAACTGTCCCGCCTATGAGCTACGTTGCCGTTCGCGGAAAGGGCGACCCAAATACCGAAGGTGGCGAGTATCAAAACGCCCTGCCGCTGCTTTACGGCATCGCCTATACCGTCAAGATGTCGAAGAAAGGCTCAAGGAGTATCAAGGGCTATTTCGACTTTGTGGTACCGCCGCTCGAGGGTTTCTGGTGGCAAGACTCCCCGAGCGGCGACATCGATTATGTACGCAAGGACGATTTCAACTTTATCTCGTGCATTCGCCTGCCCGATTTCGTCACCCGAGATGACTTTGACTGGGCAGTCGCGGAAGCCACGACCAAAAAGAAACTTAACTTTTC
This sequence comes from uncultured Collinsella sp., assembly GCA_902489855.1. Taxonomy (GTDB): domain Bacteria; phylum Actinomycetota; class Coriobacteriia; order Coriobacteriales; family Coriobacteriaceae; genus Collinsella. The sequence goes on along the minus strand of CABUBS010000099.1, from coordinate 3,352 downwards.
TGCCGTCGAGCTGCTTAAAGTTGACGAGGGCCTCTGCGTTCAATGCATGCACACCGGGCCCTACGACAACGAACCGGCGACCGTAGGCGCTATGAATGAATACACGACCGAGCAGGGCTATGTCCCCGACTTCTCAGACACCCGTTTCCATCACGAAATCTATCTCTCCGATCCACGCAAATGTGCACCGGAGAAACTTAAGACTGTGGTTCGTCATCCTATCAAGCGCGCTGAATAGCGTGGAGCGTCATCTCACGCGCTAGGTTTTAAGCCAGCCAACCAGCCGCCTCCTAGGCCGTCCGGTAATTATCTTGACGCGGCCCGTCGCATCTTATAAGTTTGTTTTGCTAAAGCTGGAAAGCCTCTCAACGATGCGCAACTCCAGCCCTTTTTCTATCAAGAGGCTTAAATGAAATACCGGAAGTCGCGGATATCCATCAACGAACAGATAGCACTATTGACAGAAAACAAGGGTCTTAAGTGCTCTAATCAAAGCGAACTCGAGCGAGCTTTGGTCGAAGTCGGCCACTACAAACTGTCGGCCTACTGGTTTCCCTGCAAACCAAATGCAAGTCCGGGATTACCATCTTTCGCGAAGGCACAACATTCGAAACCATCATCTACACGTATGAATTTGACCGAGCCCTCCGGCAGTTAATGTTTGATGCGGTCGGCAGAATTGAGATCTACCTCAGAAGCAGAATTGCCTATCTTGCCTCTGAGGAACGCGGGCCTTTCTGTTACCCAGATGTCGCCATAACGAGGCTCAACTCGGCATGCCCGTCGAGCTCTGCGCCGCACTGGGCTACGCAGCCGTCTTTGGCAGCGCCACCAACACGCTGCTCGCGCCGATCCTCATTGGCTGCGAGGTCTTCGGTTTCGGTAATCTGCCGGCGTTCTTTATCGTCTGCGTTGTGGCTTATCTGTTCAACATGGACAAATCGATCTACGCCCTGCAGGAGCGGGCGTAGAAAGATGTCCAAGCAGGTGGTCTCAACCGGAAACGACGCCCCACTCTGAGGCTGTATTCCGGGACACGGTTTCCGCTTGGGACGCCATTCGGAAAGCGTGTCCCGCTTTAAAACGGAATTCCGGGACGTAGTTTCCGTCTGAGCCTCCATTCGGAAAGCGTGTCCCGTTCTTTCACGGCGTCCTAGTTATGCAAAGTGTTCGAGCGTTATTCCTCGTACGCGCCCTCAAGCCGAAGCAGCCACTCCTTGCGATCAAGCCCGCCGGCATATCCGTTGAGCGACCCGTCGGCGGCAACCACGCGATGGCACGGCACAATAATCGAAATGGGATTACGCGCGACCGCAGCCCCCACCGCACGAGGAGACACAACAGGTGCCTCGTTTCCCGGCACACGATGTCGAGCCGCAACGCGCTGAGCGATCTCGCCATACGTAGCGACCTCGCCACGCGGGATAGAGAGCAGCTCAAACCAAACCTCACGCTGAAATGCCGTGCCAATCATATGCAACGGCGGCGTAAACCGAGGCTCCTGCCCCGCAAAATAAGCATTCAGCCAAGCCCAGGAACGCTCAAGCACCGAAGACGCCGCACCATTTGCCGGACTCACCGACGACATGCCGCCAGCACCAGAAACTGCATCGGCGCCTTCAACATGTTCAGGATCTTCTTTGAGAGGCGTGGAGCCAAAATGCTCCTGTCCCTCAAACCAAAGCCCCGTCAGACCGCGGCCATCAGCGGCAAGCAAGATTTCGCCCAAAGGCGAAGCAAACGTCGTCGTGACCACCAGCGGCTCCTTTCAAAACTCCGCAACATAATACCGCGAATTGTGCAGACAACCCCAATCGACCCCAAAGTCACCCAAGGCAGCAGGCGCGCAGCGCCGAGGCCGCCGCCGGGACCAGGGCCCGCAACAGCCACGCGCCCCCACATCAGCCCAGCGGCCTCAACCAACAACGACCCCATCGCAGGCCGCTTGCAGCAGCGTCACCGCAGGCGGGGGCCGGGCTCAGTTTTCAGAACACTCCGCAGACCAGTGTGGCGCCTTGTCCGCGGCTCCGAAGGAGCAGGACAAGGCGCCACACATGGTCGAGGACGTTCTGAAAACTGAGCCCGGCCCCCGCCGGACAGGTCACACTACTCGCAGAGCAGCTTAGCGATCTGGACGGCGTTGGTTGCCGCGCCCTTACGGATTTGGTCGCCGCAGCACCAGAAGGTGATGCCACGCGCGGCCTCGGGGTTCGAGATGTCGCGGCGCACGCGGCCGACCCAAATCAGGTCCTGGTCGGAGGTGTCCATCGGCATGGGGAAGCGGTCGTGTGCATCCTCGGCAGCCATATCGTCAACCAGCTTGACACCCGGGGCAGAAGCCAGCGCAGCACGAGCCTCCTCGACCGTAATGTCGCGCTCAAACTCGAGCGTAATGCTCTCGGAGTGCGAGCGCAGCACAGGGACGCGCACGCAGGTGCAGTTCACGCGCAGCTCGGGCAGATGCATGATCTTGCGGCCCTCGTTCTGCAGTTTCATCTCCTCGGAGGTAAAGCCCTCCTCCTTGACGCCGCCAATCTGCGGAATCAGGTTGCTCGCCAGCTGAGCGGCAAACGCGCGCGGCTCGGGAATCTCCTCGCCACGGCCCAGGGCGGCCAGCTGAGCCTCGAGCTCGGCCATACCGGGAGCGCCAGCACCCGAAGCCGCCTGGTACGTCGAGACGATCATGCGCTTCACGCCGGCGAGCTGATGCAGCGGCCACGTGGGAACCAGGCCGATGATGGTCGCGCAGTTGGGATTGGCGATAAGACCGTGATGCCATTTGATGTCGTCGGCATTGATCTCGGGCACGACCAGCGGCACCTCGGGATCCATGCGGAAGGCATGGCTGTTGTCGACCACGACGGCGCCGCGCTTGACGGCCTCGGGCAGTAGCTCCTTCGCGATATCGTCGCCGGCGGCGCCAAGTACGATGTCACAACCCTCAAAGGCCTCGGGGCAAGCCTCCTCAATCACGATCTGCTCGCCGCGGAACTCAACGGTCTTGCCCGCGGAGCGTGCACTTGCCAACAGCTTGAGCTTGCCAACCGGAAACTCCTGCTCGTTGAGGCACTCGAGCATCTGGGTGCCCACGGCTCCCGTCGCGCCCAAAATAGCAACCGTGTACTGTTTCATGCTTCCCCCTTTAAAGGTTGTGGCTATCGCCCGCACGCCAAGCAGGCCGATTATTGTTGCCAGTGTATACAAGAACGGGGCGGGCACGAAACCCGCCCCGTCGAAACGAAACCGAAACGAAACGCCCCGCCGTAGATTTTTAAGACATGACCCAAAAATCTACCGAGCAGTCGCTACTTTTTGAGCGCGGCCAGAGCGGGATCAACCGGCGCGGGAGCCT
>CABUBS010000098.1 GCA_902489855.1 uncultured Collinsella sp. | reverse complement strand
CAGTGCTTGGGGCAGCTCCGGCCCCGCGCTTAAACGCGCGGTTGTGCCGTCGCGAACAAAACTATGTCGGTTTACGGGGCTGGATAGCGAACCTCCGATCATACCGAAAATCGCAAAAACAAAACCGCAGGTAGATCGCTTGCTGTTTTTCAAAAATAGGGGGTATGGATGAGGTCTCCGAGCTTAGCCCCGTAATCCGGCATAGTTTTGAAATGGCGCCATATCGGTGACAGCCCTTGAGCCCCCGGGGACGGAGGAAAACGGATCATTTTGGCCCGATGGCTCTGAGTCGCACCTATTTTCCTGCGAAAACGCCGTGTCTCAACTTTGGTGAGACATTTGTCTCACGCCCAAAACCGAATCTGGAACGTGTGTCACCTGCTCAAATTGTGTCTCATTCCGTAACTTTAGGCTGATGCAAGGTCTGAGCCTGCGAGAAGGGAGACGCGATGAGTAAGTACACGAGGGGTCTCTTGGCGGTGATACTGGCCGTAGTGCTGGTATTGCCGGCTGCAGCATTTGCCATGCTGCCCGAGGCCAACGCCAGGTCCAGCACAGGAATGGACGGACCGGAAGCGACAAAGATAGTCGACCACGACACCAGCAACCATTGGAAGTTCTGGGCGGGCGGCTATGACGGCGGCAAGGTCACGACGCAAAACGTCGGCCGAATTTGGACGGATAAGACGGTCCAAGCAATCGATGACGGGAAATCGGACTTTTTGACTACGCTTTCGGCGATGTCTTCGACATCCGATACGACGTCGCTGGTTTCCAAGCCGCTCGACATCGTGATGGTGCTCGATGCCTCTGGCTCAATGGATGATCCTATGGGTGGTAAAGGGTCCCCTAAGCGTATCGTTGCGCTCAAGAATGCTGCCAACCACTTTATCGACACCATTGCCGAGCAAAACAAGAACGTTAAGGACGCGAGCAAGCAGCACCAGGTTGCCATCGTAAAGTTTGCGGGCAAGAAGAGCGATAAGGTTGGTAATGATACCTATCGCGACGACGGCAACACCTACAACTACTCCCAGACCATGTTGGGCCTCACGGTCTGCAAGGATGGGGGCGCAAAGAGCCTCAAGAACACGGTTAATTTAATCGAGCCTGCTGGCTCTACTCGTGCCGACTATGGCATGGACCTGGCCAAGGGCATTGCTGGTCGTGAAGACGCCCAGAAGATCGTTGTGTTCTTCACCGATGGCTCTCCTACGAGTTCTAATGGTTTTGAGGCCGAGGTTGCTAAGGATGCCATCAATATCGCCAAGACCATAAAGAGTGGCGGGGCGACCATTTATACCATCGGTATCTTCAACGGTGCGAAGCCGGGCGACGATCCAACAAGCAGCCGCACGAGCAACGAGAATAAATTCATGCATGCCGTGTCGAGTAACTATCCGGATGCCACATCGTCCGTAAGCCATGGCTTTTTTGGAACTGAGAAGTGGAATGTCAATTTCGGCAACCCCGTTGCCGGTGCTAGCTACTACAAGTCGGCGACCAACGCCGCCGAGCTTGATCAGGTCTTTAAGGACATCTCGAGTGCCATTACGTCGGGCAAGGGTTTCCCGACCAAGGTCGAGGGCAACAATCCCAACGGTTCCGGCTACATCACATTCGAGGACGAGCTGGGCGCCTTTATGCAGGTCGATAGCTTTACCGGTGCCGAGTACAACGGCAAGACCTATGGGGCCGCCACCAAGTCGACCGATGGCAATATCGATACCTATACGTTTGATGGCGAGCTCGCCCATCTCGTAATTACGGTTGATTGCGCGGACGAGAACAATCCGCAGCGCGGCGACATCGTGACGGTCAAGGTCCCCGCATCGCTCATTCCGCTGCGCCGTTTTACCGTTGACGAGTCTGCGGGCACGTTTGTGGTTGACTCCACGGATGCCATCTCGCCTATCCGCGTTGCGTATGCATCGAGCGTAAAGGCTATTGCACGCAAAAACCTGTTTACTCCCAATAACGTACCGGGACTGCAGGATTACATCAATGAGCACAAGGACGCCGATTCCAATACCGTTAGCTTCTGCGCCAACAAGTGGACCGGCGACGATGCGGGCGATACGGTCGCAAGCTTTGAGCCTGCTGCTACGAACAGCTACTACTACTTCCAAAAGCTAACGCCCGTCTACACAGACGCGGCTTGCACCAAGCTCGCAACGGAAAAGCCTTCGGGCTCTAAGACCTATTGGTACAAAGATGAGTTTATGGCGCAGAACTCGTCGGGCGCGCCGTACGATGATTCCGTTTCGATCCCGGTTAAGGGAAGCGAGCTCGAAAACTTTGAAGGTGCTTTGGTAAAGGATGGCGATCACTGGTCGATTAAGGCTGGCACCGCGCGCCTCGCCTTTATCAACCAGCTTCACACCACCAAGGAGCGTGTGGGCGGAAACCCGACGGACACCGCACGCGACGTGATCAATCCCCAGTGGAACAACACGAAGGTTGTTTCTGGTGCGACGAAGGTCAATGTCTACCTGGGCAATAACGGCAAGATTAGCTTTACGCTCAATACCACGCCGACAACGTTGACAACTGCCGACTTTGGCCTGACCAAGGTGCTCGAGGGCCGCGACTGGACGGATGAGGACAAGTTTGAGTTTGGCCTGACGTCCGAGGACAACGCCCCGATGCCCAGGTCCACGACTGCGTTTGCAACCAAGGGCCATGCGGACATTAGCTTTGGCGAGATTGCCTATGACAAGCCGGGCACGTATGTCTACAAGGTTAGCGAGAAGCATGCCGGGACCACGGTCGACGGCATCGCCTACAGCAAGAACGTTGCAGAGTTCACCGTAACGGTGACACCCAACGCAAAGGGAAAGCTCGAGGCTTCTGTGAAGAAGACCTCGGGCGAGGTCGAGTTCAAGAACACCTATACCGCCAATCCCGCTGAGTCGAGCGTCACCGATCAGATTACAGTTACCAAGGTCCTGACCGGCCATAAGCTCCAGGACAATGAGTTCTCCTTTGAGCTCGTTGAGGGTGAGGGCGAGGACGCGTCGGTTGTCGAAACCGTTAAGAATGATGCCAACGGCAACGTTGCGTTCAGCGCCATCAAGTACACCGAGATCGGTCAGCACATCTATACGCTGCGCGAGGTCAAGGGCAATGCCGGCGGCATCGCCTATGACAAAACCGTCTATACCGTCGTGACGACCATCGCCGACAATGGCAAGGGCCAGCTTGTGGCCACGCATAAGCTGAAGGGCGCCGAGGACGTCAAGAAGATTGAGTTCAAGAACTCCTACACCGTGACGCCCAAGAGCTCCAGCGTCACCGACCAGATCACCGCGACCAAGTCCCTGACCGGGCGCAAGCTTGCCGCCGGCGAGTTCTCCTTCGAGCTTGTCGAGGGCGACAAGGTCGTCGCCACCGGCACCAACGACGCCAGCGGTAACATCACGATGGGCACCGTCAAGTATGACAAGGCCGGAACGCATACCTACACACTGCGCGAAGTCAACGGCGGAACCACCAGCAAGGGCATCGCCTACGACGGCAAGACTTACACCATCGTGACCACCATCACCGATGAGGGCGACGGCACGCTCAAGGCCGAGCATGTCCTGAAGGATGCCAAGGCTGCCGAGTTCAAGAATTCCTACAATCTGACCCCCACTGAGTCCAGCGTCACCGACCAGGTCAAGGCGACCAAGTTCCTGACCGGGCGCGCGCTTGCCGCCGGCGAGTTCTCCTTCGAGCTCGTCGAGGGCGACAAGGTCGTCGCCACCGGCAAGAACGCCGCTGACGGCACGGTTGTCATGGACAAAATCACTTACGACAAGCCCGGCAAGCACACCTACACGCTGCGCGAGGTCAGGGGCAACGTCGGTGGTATCACCTACGATGCCGCGACCTACACCATCGAGACTGTCGTCAAGGACAACGGCGACGGCACGCTCGGCGTAGAGCATAAGCTGAAGGGCGCCGACGAGGCGAAGTTTACCAACTCCTACGAGCCTGGCTCCAAGAGCTCCAGCGTCACCGACCAGATTACCGCGATCAAGTCCTTGGACGGCCGTGACCTCAAGGCCGGCGAGTTCCGTTTTGAGCTCGTCGAGGGCAATAACGTAGTCGCCACCGGCACCAACAATGCCGACGGCAAGATCGTGATGGATTCCGTCACCTACACCGCGGCTGGCGAGCACACCTACATGCTGCGCGAGACCAAGGCCGGCGCCACCGAAAACGGCATTACCTACAGCACCTCTGAGTACACTATCGTGACCATCGTCAAGGACAACGGCGACGGCGCCCTTAGCGTGGAGCACAAGCTGCAGAACGCCGACGAGGCGATCTTCGAGAATACCTACACGGTGGCCCCCAAGAGCTCCAGTGTCACCGACCAGATCACCGCGACCAAGTTCCTGACCGGGCGCGACCTCAAGGAAGGCGAGTTCTCCTTCGAGCTCGTCGAGGGTAACGATGTCGTCGCCACCGGCAAGAACGACGCCCGCGGCAAGATCACGATGAGCCCCATCGAGTACACCGCTGCCGGCAAGCACACCTACACGCTGCGCGAGGTCCCGGGCGACGCCGGCAACGGCATCACCTACGACGGCAAGACCTACACCATCGAGACGACCGTCACCGACAACGGCAAGGGTGAGCTCGTGGTAAAGCATGAGCTGAATGGAGCCGACGAGGCGAAGTTCAACAACAGCTACAAGCCGAATCCTGGCGAGTTCAGTGTCACCGACCAGGTCACCGCGACCAAGTTCCTGACCGGGCGCGACCTCAAGGACGGCGAGTTCTCCTTCGAGCTCGTCGAGGGCGAGGGCGAGGACGCCAAGGTCGTCGCCACCGGCACCAACAATGCCGAAGGCAACATCACGATGAACGCCGTGAAGTATACCGAGGCCGGCAAGCATACCTACACGCTGCGCGAGGTCAACGGCGGAACCACCAGCAAGGGCATCACGTACGGCGACGCCAAGTACACCATCGAGACCACCATTACCGACAAGGGCGATGGCACGCTCAAGGCTGAGCATGTCCTGAAGGACGCCACGGCTGCGACCTTCAAGAACACCTACAGCGTGACCCCGCTCGACGCAGAGCTCGACTTTGATCTGAGTAAGGCTATCGACGGTCGCGACTGGACGGACTCCGACGAGTTCAGCTTTACCATCACCGCCGCCGAGGGCACCCCGCTGCCCGATCCTGCAACCGTGACCGTGAACAAGCACGATGCGAAGGATGGCATCGCTGCCGTCAAGTTCGGCAAGATCCGCTACACGGCTGCCGGAACCTACACGTACGAGATCCGCGAGAACGCGGGTAACGCGGCCGGCATGGCGTATGACGGGCATGTCGCGACCGCCGAAGTGACCGTGACTGAGGACGGCGAGGGCAAGCTGACCGCCAATGTCACCAAGAAGGAAAACGGACGCTTCACCAACACGTACCGCACTGAGCTTAACTACACCGCGGCCGGCGGCCTCAAGCTCAGCAAGAGCCTCTCCGGACGTCCTATGACCGAGGGTCAGTTCACGTTTACCGTGACGCCTGCCGACGAGGCCTCGGCCAACGCGCTTGGCCTGCTGCCCGGAGCCAACAACTTCAAGTCCCCTGCGACGGCAGAGGCAACGGTCGGCCTGATCGACATCCTGGCTGGCCATGAGGTCAAGTTTACGCAGGCTGACGCCGGCAAGACCTTCACGTACACCGTAGCCGAGAAGAATGATGGCAAGCCCGGTTACACCTACGACGACGCCGTGCGTACCGTGACGATCGCCGTCGCCGATGACGGTGCCGGTACGCTTACCGCCACGACGACCGTCTCCGGCGGTCCCGAGGGTACGCATACGACGGTCCACAAGAGCGGTGAGAACAAGGTCGAGAGTGCCCTGGTTCCGTTCCACAACAGCTACAGCGCTACGACCAATACGCCTGGTGGTACCGCTGCTCAGGTTGTCGCCACCAAGACCCTGACCGGTCGTCCGATGGCCGACGGCGAGTTCTGGTTCGGCATTGCCTATCAGGGCGAGCTTGTGGGCTACGAAAACCTCAAGCCTAATATCGGCGGGCATGTGAGCTTTGATGCGCTGCACTACGACACCGAGATGCTTGCCAATCTTGAGGCGGCTGGGCTTGCCCATCGTACCGACAAGGACGGTAAGCTCGCTTGGACCATTAACTACACGGCCTACGAAGATTTATTCGGGCTGCCGAATGGCGTTTCCGCTACAACGTGGAGCTTTGGCTTTAAGGTTATCGTTGTCGACAACGGTGACGGTACCCTGACGGCAACGGTCGACTACGGTGGCGTCGAGCCCTTGTTCGAAAACGTCTACGGCGCCGAGGCCGTGGATGCCGCACTCATCGGCACCAAGAAGCTCCAGGCAGCCGAGGGCCTGGCCCCGGCCGACATCGCGGGTAAGTTTACCTTTACCGTGACCGCTGACGAGGCGGGTGCCCCGATGCCCGAGCGCACGACCGCAACCAACGACGCGGCCGGCAACGTGGACTTTGGCAAGATCCACTTTACGCTCGAGGACCTCAACCGCGCCCTGGGCGTGACGGACGATGCGACCGATAAGGCCGAGGCAGACGAAGCTGACGAGGCTGAGGCCGACGAGGCAGAGGCTGAAGAGGCCGACGCCGACGCTGATGCCAACGCCGACGAGCCCAGCGACGAGTCCGAGCCCGCAGATCCCGCTGCCCCGCGCTCGCACACCTTTACCTACACGGTGGCCGAGTCCGGTAGCGCCCCTGGCGTGACCAACGACACCAACGCCACGCGCAAGGTTTCCTACACCGTGACCGATGACGGTGCCGGACATCTGATCGTCAAGCGCGACGGCGGCGACGGTGCGGCCTTTACGTTCACCAACACGTACGGCGTGGCACCTACCGATTCTTCCGTGACCGATCAGGTCAAGACGGTTAAGCGTCTGACCGGCCGCGACCTTGCAGCTGGCGAGTTCACGTTTGAGCTGCTCGAGGACGGCGTGACTGTCGCTAGTGGCACCAACGACGCCAACGGTAACGTTACGCTGAGCCCGATCCGCTACGAGGCGCCCGGTACGCACACGTACACGCTGCGCGAGGCTTGCCCCAACGCGCTCGGCCTGTACAAGGGCGTCACCTATGACGGCACGACCTACACCGTCGTGACCACCGTCTCCGACAACGGCGACGGCACGCTGACCGCGACGCACAAGCTCGAGGGAACCACCGAGTCGGCTGGCTTTACCAACAAGTATCACGCCATGCCCACGCAGGTTTCCATCGGCGCCATCAAGGTGCTCGAGGGACGCGAGCTCAAGAAGGACGAGTTTAGCTTTAAGCTCGTTGGCGAGGACATCGAGTCTACGGTTACCAACGATGCCGACGGCAAGATCAACTTCGACAAGTTCGAGTACGACGAGCCCGGTACGTACGTCTACACCATCAGCGAGGTCAAGGGCGACGAGGCCGGTATGACCTACGACAAGTCCGTCTTTACCGCGACCGTCAACGTGGTCGACGACGGCGAGGGCAACCTCAAGGCGAACGTTGCCTTTACCAAGGGCGACAAGAGCGTCGAGGGTATCGTGTTCAACAACACGTACAAGAAGCCCGAGACGCCCGTGCCGACGCCCGATCCCGGCACGCCCAAGACCGTGACGAACATCGTTAAGACGGTCAAGGGTTTCCTGCCCGCCACCGGCGACCAGCAGGCTGCCGCTCTGCTTATGGCATTTGTCATCGCCACGGCCGGCGTCGGAGCCCTGGTCTGGGGTATCCGTAAGCGCTAGGCACGCTGGCAGCGCCCGGGGCCAAAAGGCCCCGGGCGGCCGGCAGGGCTAAATTCCGACCTACTCCTT
>CABUBS010000097.1 GCA_902489855.1 uncultured Collinsella sp. | reverse complement strand
GGGAGAGAAGCCGGCAAGGACACCGCAGGGCCCGCCCCGGGAGTGTTTTCTTCTGAGCGATCCCGCAGCGCGAAGCGCGAGGACCAGCGAAGAAGAAAACACGCAGGGGCGGGCCCGGACAGGTACGTTACTCCTTCTCGACCGCGCGCATGATCGCCTTGTAGATCTCCATCAGCGGAATGATCAGGAAGGCCAGGCCCAGGGCAGCGACAACGCCCTTGAGCTCAAGCGTCACGGGGCCAAAGAACATCTCGGCAAGCGTCGGCTGCACGGTTACGATCACCGTCAGCACCAGTGCCAGCGCGGCGGAAGCCCACAGCCACTTGTTCTGCTTCTTCATGGTGAACAGCGACGCACGACGGCTGCGCATATTGAAGCAGTGGAAAATCTCGACCATGTTGAGCGTGATGAACGCCATCATCACGCCTTCCTCGTCGGCATTGCCGGCAATCATATCGGCGATGTGGATGTAGCCCATGTCAAAGTACACGCCCACAAAGAAGCTCGCCAGCACCAGCACGGTGATGATTAGGCCCTGGACCACACAGTCCAGACCCATATTGCCGGCAAAGACGCCGTCCTTGGCGTTGCGCGGCTTGCGCTTCATGATGTCGCCCTCGGCATCCTCCATGCCCAGCGCGAGCGCGGGGAAGCAGTCGGTGACCAGGTTCACCCACAGCAGCTGCACCGGCTGGAAGATGGTAAAGCCGATGAGCGTGGCGATAAACACCGAGAATACCTCGGCAAGGTTGGCCGAAAGCAGGAACTGGATGACCTTGCGGATGTTGTCGTAGATGCGACGGCCCTCTTCGCAGGCACCGATGATGGTGGCGAAGTTGTCGTCGGCAAGCACCATGTCGGCGACGTTCTTGGTGACATCGGTACCGGTGATGCCCATGCCCACGCCGATGTCGGCGCGCTTGATGGACGGAGCGTCGTTGACGCCGTCGCCCGTCATGGCCACGATCTGGTCGCGCGACTTCCAAGCCTCGACGATGCGGGTCTTGTGCTCGGGCTGGACGCGGGCGTACACGCCGTAATCCTCGATGTGCGCGTCGAGCTCCTCGTCGCTCATGCGATCGAGGTCGGCACCGGTGATGGCCTGGCTGCGATCGGCGACGATGCCCAGCTGCTTGGCGATGGCCACGGCGGTGTCGATGTGGTCGCCCGTGATCATGACGGTGCGGATACCGGCGTCGTGCGCCTCGCGGATGGCGTCGCCGACCTCGGGGCGGACCGGGTCAATCATGCCGGACAGGCCGCAAAAGACCAGGTCATGCTCGAGCGCGGCGGGGCTGCAGTCGGCCGGGACCTCGGTGTAGGTGCGGCTTGCCAGCGCCAGCACGCGCAGGGCCTCGTCGGCCATGGCCTTGTTGGCGGCCACGAGCTCGGCACGGCGCTCCTCGGTCAGTGGAACGACCTTGTCGCCGTCGTAGATATGGGTGCACAGGCCGATCACCACGTCGGGCGCGCCCTTGGTGTACTGCTCATACTCGCCGTCCAGGGTCTCGACGACCACGGACATCATCTTGCGGCCCGAGTCGAACGGGGCCTCGCCCACGCGCGGGTGCTCGGCAGTCAGGCCAGTAAGACCAGCCTTGCCGGCATCGTTGACGAGCGCGCACTCGGTCGGTTCGCCCACGGCCTCGCCCAGCTCCTCGTCCCACTGGGCATCGGAGCACAGAGCCATGCCGGCCAGGAACTTCTCCTTAGGCGCGGAAAGCTCGTGCTTGACGACGGTCATTTTGTTCTGGGTGAGGGTACCGGTCTTGTCCGAGCAGATGGTCTGCGTGCAGCCAAGGGTCTCGACGGCAGAGAGCTTGCGGATAATCGCCTGGCGCTTGGCCATCTTGGTCACGCCAAGCGACAGCACGATGGTCACGACGGCGACCAGGCCCTCGGGGATGGCGGCGACGGCAAGCGAGACAGCGACCATAAAGGTGTCGAGCAGCGCGGTCGGGTCGGTGAGAACGTTGCCCACGCCGTGACGGATGATGTCGACGCCAAAGATGACGACGCAGATGACGATAACCATGATGGTAAGGATGCGGCTGAGCTCGGCGAGCTTCACCTGCAGCGGCGTGAGCTCTTCCTTGGCCTCGGCCAGGGCGCCGGCGATCTTGCCCATCTCGGTGTTCATACCGGTGCCGACCACGACGGCGCGACCGCGGCCGTATACCACGGTGGAACCCATGTAGCACATGTTCTTGCGGTCGCCGAGCGGCACGTCGTCGATGCCGGCGGCGAGCTCAATGACGTTGGCATGCTTCTCGACGGGCACGGACTCGCCGGTAAGGGCGGCCTCCTCGATCTTCATCGTGGCGCTCTCGAGCACACGGCAGTCGGCCGGGACGGAGTCGCCCGCCTCGAGCATGATCACATCGCCGGGCACGAGCTCGGCGCTCGGCAGGTGCACGAGCTTGCCGTCGCGCAGCACCTTGGACTGCGCCGCGCTCATCTCCTGCAGGGCCTCGAGGGCCTCCTCGCTTTTAGCCTCCTGAACCACGCCCAGCACCGAGTTGACGATAACGACGAACATGATGATGGCGACATCGGCAAAGTCCGCCTCGCCCTTGACCATGCCCGTGAGCGCGCTGATGACGGCGGCAACGATCAGCATGATGACCATGGGGTCGGCCATCTGCTCAAAGAAACGCTTCCACAACGGGGTCTTCTCGGCTTCCTCGAGCTTGTTAGGGCCTGTCTTGGCGAGGCGCGACGACGCCTCGTCGTTGCTCAGGCCGAGGTTCTCATCGACACCTTGGTCGCTGAGCACCTCCGCCGCGGCGGACAGGTATTCCTTTTGCATATAGAGTCCCCTCCTGGGATTCGGGCCACTCAGCAGATTGATGCCCGATCATAATTCCCAGGAGAAGGGCAAGGGCTCATCAAGGCTGCCGTGCTGAGCGGCAGTTGATAGTGGAGCTATGGTACCCCAAAGCAACGCGTCTAGCCAAAACAATCCATTTGGAAATAGGGTCCATTCGCAACGATGCAGACCGTATGATGTTCAACATTGATAAAACGTTTTTTCTTCGGTGCATCATCAAACTGAAATATCGCCCAGATAGCAGCGGTTAGAACGGTTGGTAAAGTTTTTGCATATACCGTTTTTTCGCAAAAAATGAACTTCTAATTCGGCATACGGTCGATTTTTTGGGGTATTCGGTCGCCATTTCGTTATAATCATCTCAGTTTTATTTCTTATGGTTTATCTATCAGCGCAAGACGATGTCAGATGGAGGTCTGAATGTACAAGCGCACCAAGATTGTATGCACCATGGGTCCCGCCTGCGATAGCGACGAGACCATCCGCGAGATGATCAAGGCGGGCATGAACGTCGCCCGTTTTAACTTCTCGCACGGATCCTACGACGAGCACCACGGTCGCATCGAGCGCGTCCGTCGTATTTCCAAGGAGCTCGGTCTGCCCGTCGGCATCCTGCTCGACACCAAGGGCCCCGAGGTCCGCACCGGCCTTCTGGTCGACGGCAAGAAGGTTGCCGTCAAGACCGGCGATAAGATCGTCGTCACCGCTCAGCCCACGTCCGAGGATTTCCACGGCACCTCTGAGCACATCTCCCTCGACTACCTGGCTCTGCCCTCCGAGGTCGAGAAGGGCTCCCTTATCCTGATCGACGACGGCCTGGTTGCCCTCGAGGTCGAGTCCGTCGACGGCCAGGACATGACCTGCGTCGTCAAGAACGACGGCCTGATCGGCGAGCGCAAGGGCGTCAACATGCCCAACGTCAACATCTCGCTGCCCGCCATCACCGAGCGCGATCGTCAGGACATCCTCTTTGGCCTGACCGAGAATATCGACTACATCGCCGCTTCCTTCATCCGTGACGGCGAGTCCGTCCGCGGCATCCGCGAGCTTTGCCGCGAGAACGGTGGCGAGCACGTGACGATCTTCCCGAAGATCGAGTGCGCCCTGGGCGTCGAGAACTTCGACGAGATCCTCGAGGCTTCCGACGGCATCATGGTCGCCCGTGGCGACCTGGGCATCGAGATCAAGCCCGAGCTCGTTCCCCACATCCAGAAGGAGATCATCGCCAAGTGCAACGCGGCTTACAAGCCTGTCATCACCGCTACGCAGATGCTCGACTCCATGCAGCAGAACCCGCGCCCGACGCGCGCCGAGGTTGCCGACGTTGCTAACGCCATCTACGACGGCACCGACGCCGTCATGCTCTCTGGCGAGTCCGCTGCCGGTAAGTACCCGGTCGAGGCCGTTAAGATGCAGGCCAGCATTGCTCTCGAGACCGAGAAGTACCTCCCGGCTCACGCTCCGCTCGAGGTTCCGGCTGACGCTCACGGCACCCGCGTCGTCAACAACGTTGTGGGTATGTCCGCTGTAAACATGGCTACCACCGTTGGCGCCAAGTGCATCACCGTGCCGACGACCACCGGTCGTACCGCTCGCCTGATCTCGCACTTCCGTCCCAACATGCCGATTTGCGCGTTCTCCCGCCACGAGTGGGCCGTCCAGCAGATGATCATGTACTGGGGCGTCATCCCGCACCAGGCCGAGATCACCCAGGGCACCGTCAACGGCACGATCGTCAAGGCGATCGAGACCGCCAAGGAGCTCGGCTACGTCGAGACGGGCGATCTGACTGTCGCTACTGCCGGCGATCCCCGCATGAGCGTCCAGCTCGAGGACAAGGTCTCCTCGACCAACGTCGCTTACGTCGCTCAGGTGCGCTAAATCGCACTTGCAAGCAGGTTTGCATTGCAAAGGGCCCGGAAGGCAAAGCCTTCCTTATTCATATGCCGCTTCATCGATTTGCGTTCAGTCGCAAGCCTCTCCGATGCCGAGCGCACCACCGAAGACGTCCTGCAAGGGGAGCCGTTGGTCAATTGGGGTGAACTGTTCACCGTCAAGCCGGCCGGCTAGCAGCTAGCGATCAGGGGGACTGCGGGAACGTCAGAAGCAGCAACGCGAGCCGCAAAGCCCGCTTCGGTCAGCTCGATGACCTCGGTAAACGTTGCGTCAAAGAATTTCTCGGTCAGCAGGCGGTACGGCGGATGATCGGGCTCGCCGGGGTTTTCGCGTACAATCTCGTGCATAACGCCGATGGTCTTGAGCACGTATTCCTTATGGATGGGATACTGCCCAAAACGCGTCGCCGCGGTATACAAGCGATCGGTCGCACGCGGAATAGAAACGATGCCGAGCGTCTTGCCAAACCAGTCAAAGTCACCCTGCTTTTTAATGCGAAACTCCTCGCACGGCTTGCCGCCATGCGCCTTAAGATACTGGTTCACGCGCGTGTTCCACACGGTATCGGCCACCAGATGCGACCAAACGCCCAGCGTTAGATCGAGCAACGACTGCGCCACATCCTCGGATGCCATCGAAAACTCATCTGCATCGGGGCCTTCCACGGGCTCGGCTCCCTCATAGCGATGGGGATAGTGAACTCGATTGAGTCGCTCGCGCTCCTCCACGATCGAGGTCGCCGCAGCCGGTGCACCAGCCGGAGCGCCGCTCAACAGCGGGGCCACATAGGTATCCCAAAACTCGTGCTCACGAGGCTTGGGGATCGGCTCGGGCTTGGCAAAGTGCGTTATACGATAGGGAATGGGATCGGCAATACCGGGAACCATGTAGCCCACAAAGATATCCGGAACCACGCAGCCAAACAAAAAGGCATTACGGTCGCGCACGGTATCGGCGACGGCGCCGGCACGCGCCAGCAAGCGCTCCGTCTGAGCGATATGAATATTCCAACTTGGCATAGCCACCCCCGTAAAACTCGGATAACTATACCATTCGGGGCCGCCTACACGGCGGCGTTACAAGCGGATCACGCGCCCCACGCAGCCCCTACCGGACAGCGTCACTTTCGGTCCCATACGAGGGCGTTGGCGCATCGACCACGTGATGATACCGGTCGATATAGATAGCGCGAGCCTCCAGGCGGCGCACCAAATCCTGATGATGAGTGCTCATGAGCACCGTCTTGCCTGCCGCAACATAAGCCAAAAGGAAGCCGACAACAATGTCGCACGAGTCCTCGTCGAGCCCGTTGGTGGGCTCGTCGAGCACCAGGATGTCCGGATTCATAGAAACGATGGCGGCCAGCGCCACACGCTTCTTTTGCCCGCCCGAAAGCTGATAGGGTGAAGCATCGACGAGGTCGGCAACCTGGAACAGCTCCATCGCGTCGCGCACGCGGCGCTCAAGCTCGCCTGCCGGCAGGCCCATCTGAGCCGGGCCAAAGGCGACTTCCTCGCCCACGGTCGCGCAGAACAGCTGGGCGTCGGCGTTCTGAAACACAAAGCCCACGCGCCGATGGAAGCGCTGTGACCGCACTGGATCGGCGAGGTAAGCGGCATCGACCATTTCGCCATCGAACAGATACGTGCCCGCGTTCGGCACCTCAAGCCCGTTGATAAGCCGCATGATCGTCGTCTTGCCGCAGCCATTGGGGCCGAGCAGGGCAACGAGCTCGCCGCGATTAACCTGCAGCGAAACGCCATCGACCACCGTATGCCCAGCATAGGAAAACACCACGTCGCGCAGCTCAATGAGCGGTACCGCACCGGAGGCGCGCACGTCCCCAACACCCGCAGGGCTATTCATCTCGATTGCCAAAACGTTGCCTTTCCCTATCTACATCGGCCGCAGCACCCGTGCTACAGCGCCGCACACAGCGCCGACAGCAACAGCACGACCCCCGCATAGACCGCATCGCGCCAACTCAGACTGCTCCGGGCAGGCACCGGATACGCGCCGGCAAACCCACGGCAGAGCATGGCCTCGTCCATCGCGCGGCTGCATTCCATCGCCTTGATAAATGTCATGCCCATGATACCCGCCACCGAATCGGTACGCGAAAAACCCGCAGGCGCGCGGCCCACACTGCGCAGCATGACCGATTCGGTGAGGTCGTGCGCCGTGCGGCCGAGCACCTCAATGTGCTTGAGCGCCATGTCAAAGGTAAAGATAACCTCGTCGGGCAGGTGCAGCGCCTTGAGCGCCGCCGACATACGGCTCCAGGTGAGCGTCCACGAAACACCCAGCACCAGTGACACGTTAACGAACGTCTTGAGCGCGATCTTGAACATGGCGATCGTGGCGGAAGCGCCCAGCAGCAGGGCCGGCAGTGCCAAGACCACGGCAAATCCCGCGGCGGCCAGCGCAGGCATAAAGGTCGCCCGCAGACCGCGCACGGGGCGCGCGGCGATCAACACCAGCGCGATCGCCGCCATCAGCATCAGGTACAGCGGGCTTTGCGTCAGACACACGCACAGGATACAGACGAGCATGCCGAGCAGGCGCACCGGCGCCGAAACGGAAGAAAGGGCGCGGTCGATGATCGACCCGCCCTCGTGTGCGCCGCCGCCCAGGCGAACCCGCTCGAGCAGGCTCGCCAGGTGCAGGACGTTCTTTTGCATGACGCGATGCCGAGCGCCCGTGGGCTCGTATCGCTCTTGGGCCGCGAGCCAGCTAGGCAGCTCGACCGTTTGCATGGGACCCGCTTTCCTTTGCCGTCAGCGAAACAAGACGGAATACGATGGTGAGCACCGCCACGCCAATCACGCCGGAGAGGATATACATGGCAGCTTGGCCGGCAAAGCCAAAACCCTGCTCCTCGGAATAGGCCTGCAGGTAATCGCCCGTGGGCAACGAATCGGCAAAGGTCGGGGCATCCAAGCCGACCGAAGCCTGCAAGCTGTCGTCGCCAGCCTCCTGAACAGCGGTCGCGGCGCCCTCGCCGTCCCACTCGCCCCAGGCGTCACCAGTAGCGAGCAAGCCCAGCGGCGTGGCAACGACAAGTACGGCAACCAGGATAAGCGTGGGGATCAGCGAGGTCTTTTTGGCGGCAGCGCCATCGGCAGCAAGCTGGCCGTCAACGGCCTCGGGCCCGACG
>CABUBS010000096.1 GCA_902489855.1 uncultured Collinsella sp. | reverse complement strand
GTGCGCCCGAGGTGGCTACCATGACGGGGTCGACTACCACGTTTGTCGCGTTCCAAGCGCTCAGGCGGTCGGCGATAACATCGATAATCTCGGCAGAGGAAACCATGCCAATCTTAACGGCGTTGGGGCGGATATCGTCAAAAACGGCATCGATCTGCGCCGCGACAATATCCGGGGAGATGTTCTGCACGGCGGTGACGCCCAGGGTGTTCTGTGCGGTGATGGCGGTGATGGCCGTCTCGGCATACAGGCGGTGTGCCGTGATGGTCTTGATGTCGGCCTGAATGCCGGCGCCACCGCTGGAATCGGATCCTGCGATGGATAGAACGGCAGGTACCTTACTGCGATCCATGTTCGCTCCCTTGTTCGGTCGGAATCAAATGGGTCTTTAAGCCAGCATTATAAAGATGCCCGGGCCGACTCTATGTCGAACCCGGGCGGGCGATGCAATCTTTACGCAAATGCAAGCAAATGTTCACACGTCAACAATTGACAGGCACCAGCTCGCCGCCAGAGGCGGCCGCGGCGACAGGGTTAGTCCTCCATGCCGAGGTCGATCGTGGTGCCCTCGAAGATCTTGTTGACGGTGCGGACGGCGCACATCTTGCCACACATGGTGCAAGTGCCCTCGGTGGCGGCGGGGGACTCCTCGTAACGCTTCTTGCCCGTAACCGGGTCGAGCGCGCACTCCCACATGGCGTCCCAGTCAAGCTTGCGGCGTGCCTGGCCCATCTTGTCGTCCATGTCGCGGGCGTGCGGCACCTTTTTGGCGATGTCGGCGGCGTGTGCGGCGATCTTGGTGGCCATGAGGCCGTCGAGCACATCCTGGGCGTTAGGCAGGCATAGGTGCTCGGCCGGCGTCACGTAGCACAGGAAGTCGGCGCCGGAACTGGCGGAGATAGCGCCGCCGATGGCAGCGGTGATGTGGTCGTAGCCCACGCCGATATCGGTCACCAGCGGCCCGAGCACATAGAACGGGGCATTGTGGCACAGGCGCTTCTGCAGTTTCATGTTGGCGGCGATCTCGTCGAGCGCCATGTGACCCGGGCCCTCGACCATGACCTGGACGCCGGCGGCCCAAGCGCGCTTGCACAGCTTGCCCAGCTCGATCATCTCAGCGGTCTCGGTGGCGTCGTTGGAGTCGTAGAGGCAGCCCGGGCGGCAGGAGTCGCCGAGCGAAATCGTCACGTCGTACTCGTGGCAAATCTCGAGCAACTCGTCGTAGAACTCATAGAATGGGTTCTCGTTACCGGTGACCTCCATCCAGCCAAACAGCAGTGAGCCGCCACGGCTCACGATGTTCATCAGGCGGCCGGTCTCCTTAAAGGTCTTGGTGACCGACTTGTTTATGCCGCAGTGGATGGTCATAAAGTCCACGCCGTCCTCGGCATGCGCGCGCACGACTTCGAACAGGTCGTCCTTGGTGAGCTTGACCAGCGGCTTTTCCATGTAGCCGATGGCGTCGTACATGGGGACGGTGCCTACCATGAGCGGTGTCTCGTCGATGAGCTGCTGGCGGAACTGGCGCGTCTTGCCCGAGTTGGAGAGGTCCATGATGGCGTCGGCGCCAAAGTCCTCGGCGATCTTGACCTTCTTCCATTCCTCGGCGGCATCGGCCTTGTCGCCCGAGATGCCCAGGTTGACGTTGACCTTGGTGGAAAGGCCCTCGCCGACGCCAAAGGCGCGCATGCCCTTTTTGATGTGCACGATGTTGGCGGGAATGGCGATGCGGCCGTCGGCCACGCGCTCGCGGATGTACTCGGGGTCGCGATGCTCGCGCTCGGCGACCTCCTTCATCTGCGGTGTGATCTGCCCGGCGCGGGCGAAGTCGATTTGCGTGACGAGCTTGGGCTCGGTCTGTGTGCTCATTGGCACGGCTCCCTTCGTTGGCATTACCCATATCAGGTTTGCGGGTCAGGGCGGGCGCGCCCAATCTCAGCCTGCCGTCTTGTCCTGCAAGCTCCCCGTTTATGTAATGGGCTCAAGTATAGCTCGAATGGGTACGATTGACGCGATGAGCATGCCCGTGGGGAGGCGAACATGGAAGACAAGCATCTATATCGAGAGCTGCAATGGGACGTATCGGCCGAGGAGGGCCGTGCGCACCATGGCCTTGTCGCGATTGGTTTTGCGATCCTTGTCGTGATGGTGATTGCCTGTTGTATCTGGACGTTTGGTGGTCGCGGCGGCGCTGCATGGGAGTTCGAGGCTGATGATAGCCTACCGATTATGACGGTGAGGAGTACTGGCGGTAATGCCAATACGCTCGCCATTCCGGGCGATTATTGGTACCCGCGCGATGAGTTTGTGCAGTTGCAGCTGAGTGGTGGGTCCATTCCGGGCGAAGAAATCGAACGCGTGACGTTTGATGAGGCACTCAAAACACTCATGGTGAAGCTCAAAGATCAGGGCGATGTGCCCACGACCATGGATATCGCTCTGACGGAGTGGCGTCTGGAACCTCCGTCGGGCGTTACGGTATCCGACGTAGAGCACGTTAAGATTACCTACCAAGATGGCTCGACGAGTGAGATTGCAAAGGCCGATGGCTTGGCGGAGTAATGGGGTGTTTGGAAACGGCGGGCCTATTGTGCCTGCGCGTTCATGAAAACCAGGGTGTTTTTGTCTGAAAGCTCGGGGATGTGCCGATAGCCGATGTTGAATGCGGTAAGTTCGCTTGCATACTCGAGCTTGTTTTCTGCCATCCACCGCACCATGGAGCCGCGCGCCTTTTTGCTGGCGGTCGACCGTTGGATGGGCTTCCCGTTGCGGATGCCCTCGCCAAAGAGGCATGTGACGGCCGTGGCGTCGTCCGCGAGGTGGGGCAGAACGGCTTTGGCATACTCTACGCTGGCGAGGTTGACGATCGTGGTGTTTGAGCCTGCCGGGGCGATAGTCCGCGCGAGCTTGTCGCTCCAAAACGCGTAGAGGTCTCGGGCATCGTCAACGGCGAGCTTCGCGCCCATTTCCAACCGATACGGTTCGACGGCATGAAAGGGACGAACGCACCCGTAGAGGCCGGAGAGGATCCACAGATGGTCTTGCAGCCATGCGAGCTGTGCGGAATCCATCACCTCGGGTGCCATGCTCTGGTATTGAATGCCGTGATAGGACATGACGGCAGGGGAGAGGTGACGGGCGAGTGCGGGATTGTCGAGATCGCCGCTTTTCAGGATGGGCCCGAACTCATGCAGTGTGTTGAGGCAAGGTCCCAGCAGTTTGTCACTCACGTTCCACAGCGCCTGCAGGCCGCCGCTGCCTTCATTCCGCTCGATATCTAGCAGTGCGCGGTGGAGGCGAGCCGTCTCGCGCACAAAGGGTGGGATGCCCAGGACTTCAAAAGCATCTTGTGCCGCGCGCATTTGCTTGGCGGGCGAAATGATGACCTGCAGCATGGACTCTCCTCTGCCAAATAAAGAAGTTGCGGTGGAATACGGTCTGTTTGGTCTATTGAAAGACCAAATCAATCCGTATTCCACCGCAAGTTATGGGTGGGGTGGATTAGGCGCGCTCGAGGAAGGCTTTGTAGCCGCGGTAGGCCTCGTAGATATCGGCCTTGTTGGCGACCTCCCACAGGGCGTGCATGGACAGGACGGCAACGCCGGAGTCGATGACGTTCATGCCGTACTTGGCCATGATGTAGGCGATGGTGCCGCCGCCACCAGCGTTGACGCGGCCGAGCTCGCAGGTCTGGAAGTCCACGCCGGCCTCGTCCATGATGTCGCGGACGAGGGCCACATACTCGGCGTCGGCGTCGTTAGAGCCGCCCTTGCCGCGGCTGCCCGTGTACTTGTTAAAGCACAGGCCGCGACCCATGAAGGCGGCGTTCTTGGTCTCGAACTTGCCGGCATAGCCCGGGTCGAAGCCGGCGGACACGTCGGAGGAGAGCATACGGCAGCGGGCGAGCGCGCGGCGCAGAGCCAGCGGGCTGTCCTCGCCGGCGAGCATCATGATCTCGGCGACGGTGTTCTCGAAGAAGCGACTCGTCATGCCGGTGGCACCCACGGAACCGATCTCCTCCTTGTCGACGATGAGCGTGATGCTCGTGCGCTCCACGTTGGTGACGTTGATCTGGGCGAGCATGGAGGGGTAGGCACAGACGCGGTCGTCATGGCCATAGCCCAGAATCATGGAGCGGTCGAGGCCCATGTCGCGGGCGGGGCCGGCGGGCACGACCTCGATCTCGGCGGAGAGGAAGTCCTCCTCCTCGACGTCGTACTGCTCCTTGAGGATATCCAGGAACATCTGCTTGACGGGCTCCTTGGGGGCGTCCTTGTCGTCCTCATCGAACTTGACGGGACGGCCGCCCACGATCACGTCGAGGATCTCGGCGTCGACGGCGTCTTTGGCAGGCTTAGACATCTGCTCGCTCGAGAGATGGATCAGCAGGTCGGAGATGGTAAAGACCGGATCGTCCGCCTTGTCGCCGATATTGATGTCGACGGTGGTACCGTCCTTTTTGCAGATGACGCCCACGAGTGCGAGCGGGGAAGCTACCCAGTGGTAGCTCTTGACGCCGCCGTAGTAGTGCGTGTCGAGATAAGCCATGTCGCCGGCCTCGAAGGCGGGGTTCTGCTTAAGGTCCAGGCGCGGCGAGTCCACGTGCGCGCCCAGGATGTTAAAGCCCTGCTCGAGCGGGGCGGTGCCCAGATTGACGAGCATAAGGTCCTTGCCGTGGTTAGCGGCATACACCTTGTCGCCTGCCTTAAGCTCGCGGCCTGCGGCGATTACGGTCTCCAGGTCGACGTATCCCGCCTCCTCGGCCATCTTGATGCCGGCCTTGACGCACAGGCGCTCGGTCTTGTTCTCACTCAAAAACTGCTTATAGCCGCGGCAAAGCTCCTCGAGCTCCTCGATTTGCTGTGGCGTGTACTTTTTCCATGCGCAGGGACGCTCCATGACGCAGGCTCCTTTCGGATCGATCGTGCTGGTTGATGTACCGTGAGCCATCGTATCACGCGCGGGCTCACGGTGGCGGGGGAGCTTGATGTGAGGTGGCCGCGGGGCGGGGAGCGTGTAAACTGGAGTGAGCAAACCGTGCCCAGCCCAAAGCGAGGTATTCAATATGTCTGACAAGCGCCGCACCTTTGCCGTTATCGACGGCAACTCGCTCATGCATCGCGCCTTCCACGCCGTGCCGCCGACCATGAACGCGCCGGACGGTCGCCCCACCAACGCGATCTTTGGCTTTCTGAACATGTTTCTCAAGATGATCGATGCCTTTAACCCCGACGGCGTCGTCGTGGCGTTTGACAAGGGTAAACCGCGCGTGCGCATGGAGATGCTGCCGCAGTATAAGGCGCAACGCCCGCCCATGGACCCCGATCTGCATGCGCAGTTCCCTATGATTAAGGAGCTGCTCGCCGCGCTCAACGTGCCGATTCTGCAGTCCGAGGGCTGGGAAGGCGATGACATCCTGGGAACCATGGCGCGCCTGGGTGAAGAGGCCGGCTGCGACATGCTACTGGTGACCGGCGACCGCGACATGTATCAACTCGTGACCGAGCACGTCAACGTGGTCTCGACCCGCAAGGGCCTGTCCGACGTGGCGATTATGACGCCCGAGAGCGTGGACGACCTGTATCACGGCATTACGCCGGCGCTCGTGCCCGATTTTTACGGTCTAAAGGGCGATACGTCCGACAACATCCCCGGTGTACCGGGCATCGGTCCCAAAAAGGCGAGTGCGCTCATTGCGAAGTACGGTAGCCTGGACGAAGTCATCGCGCATGCCGATGAGGTCAAGGGCAAGATGGGCGAGAACCTGCGTGCACACATCGATGACGCACTACTGAGCCGCAAGGTTGCGACAATTCGCACCGATGCGCCCGTCGAGCTCGACTTTGAGGCGACGTCCTTCCCGGCGTTTTCTGCCGATGAGGTTTCCGCGGCGCTGGGTACGCTTGGTATCACCGCCATGCAGAACCGTTTCTTGGCGCTGATCGGCGGCGAGGGCGGGGCTGCTGCCTCCAGTGTGTTTGAGATACCTGCTATGGTTCGCGCAGCCGCCGGCGATGCCGACGCGCTTGGTGCCGTTGCGGCTGAGGTCTCCCGCGCGATTGATGCCGGCGAGTGGGTCGCCGCCGTGGTGGACGACGACAAGGAAGAGGGCGCGCTCTTTGGGCTGACGCGCACGCTGTGGTTGGCGACGTCCAAGGGCCTGTTCGCGCTCGAGGAGGGCGACAGCTGTGCGGCGGCTGAGGTTGAGGGCTTCAACTTCGCTCACGGTGTGATCGCCGGCGTGCTTGCGCGCCTGTTTATGGAGGGCCGCGTGGCGAGCCCGGATACGAAAGCGCTGCTGCACGAGCTTTCGCCCATCGATTCTTCTGAGCCCGAGCTCATGGATCCGCTCGCTGCCGATTCCACGCGTATCTTCGATGCCGTGGTCGCTGCCTATCTGCTGGATTCCGATCGCTCCGAGTTCGATGAGGCATATCTGGCCGATACCTATCTGCAGATGGCGTTGCCTGCGGCGCGCGGTGCAGAGGGTGCTGGTGAGGACGCTCCGGCGCCTGCCGCCCGTACTGCGGCTCTGACGCTGGCGCTCGTGGCGCCGTTGCGCGAGTGCATGGCCCGTGAGAACGCCGCCAACGTGTTCGATGGCATCGAGATGCCGCTCGTTCCGGTACTTGCCAAGATGGAGCGCGCGGGCATGCTCGTGGACCCCGACCGCCTGCACAGTCTGTCCGAGGGTCTGGCGACCCAGATCACCGAGGTCGAACGAAGCATTCGCGACCTTGCCGGTGACGAGACCTTTAACATCGGCAGCCCCATGCAACTTTCGCATGTGCTCTTTGATGTGATGGGCCTTCCGACCAAGGGTCTCAAAAAGACCAAGCGCGGTTACTATTCGACCAATGCCAAGGTACTGAGTGATCTTGCCCGTGACCACGAGATTGTTCGTTTGATCTTAGACTGGCGCGAGAAGTCCAAGATCAAGTCAACCTATCTGGACACGTTGGGCCCGCTGCGCCGCGGTGACGGTCGTGTGCACACCACGTACAACCAGACCATCACCGCGACGGGGCGTCTGTCTTCGAGCGACCCTAATCTGCAAAACATTCCGACGCGCTCGGAGCTGGGGCGTACCGTCAAGACGGCGTTTTCGGCAGGCGAGGGAAGCGTCTTTTTGGCGGTGGACTACTCGCAGATCGAGCTGCGTCTGCTGGCACATCTCTCGGGTGACGAGCACTTGGTGCGCGCCTTTAACGAGGGCGAGGACTTCCATGCCGAGACGGCGGCGCGCGTGTTTGGTGTGCCGGTGTCCGAGGTAACGCCCGACCTGCGCAGTCGCGCCAAGGCCGTGAACTTTGGCATCGTGTATGGCCAGCAGGCCTACGGCCTGTCGCAGTCGCTGCATATCTCGATGGCCGAGGCGCGCGACATGATCGACCGCTACTACGAGGCCTACCCGGGCGTGCGTACGTTCCTCGACAACGTGGTGGCGCGCGCCAAGCAGACGGGCTACGCCGAGACCATGTATGGCCGCAGACGCCATATTCCCGAGCTCAAGGCCAAAAACCCGCAACTCCGCGGCTTTGGCGAGCGCACGGCCATGAACCATCCCATGCAGGGCACCGCAGCAGACATCATCAAGATCGCCATGGCCCGCGTAAGCCGTCGCCTGGAAGAAGAAGGCTTTGCCGCCCACATGATCCTGCAGGTACACGACGAACTGGACTTTGAGTGCCCCGTCGACGAAGTCGAGCGCCTAACCACCATGGTCCGCGACGTCATGGAACACGTAGTAGACCTCCGCGTCCCCCTAATCGCCGAAGCCAGCACCGGCATAACCTGGGCCGATGCCAAATAGGGAAGTGCCCACAACCCTAAAGTAACCAAACCAGAAGGGGGCTCCTTGCCAACAAGGAGCCCCCTTCATTCCAAAAAATCAGCCAAGTATCTAGACGCCAAGACGCCATCTAGGCGGCAAGCAAGTAAACCTAGGACCTGGCCGGGCGACGCGGGTAAGTTTTTCGTAGATTCC